>DASWKU010000442.1:0-2811 GCA_036396455.1 Flavobacteriaceae bacterium | reverse complement strand
GTTGCCAAAAAATTAATGAATTCCTGGTGCAATTCCTCAAACTGTTCTTTTGTCAATCGGATATATTTCACTTGAAAAAACGTTTTATTAAATGTGCAAAAATATAAAACCTCACAGGTTTTAAAACCTGTGAGGTTTATTTTAATTAAAATTTTAACTTTTTAGAAAATATAACGCAATCCAACTTGCATTTGCCATCTCGATGCCAAACTAGAATCGTATCCAAAGGTTTTGGCCAAATTAGGATCGAAAGTATAGGTAGGATTTCCTGATCCGTCCACACTAACCCCAATGGGTTGTACATTGTTAGGTTGTTGGATTCTACCCCAATCTTTACTGATCAAATTTCCTACGTTTAAAATATCGATGCTAAGTTGAATTGTATTGGTTTTATCTTCAGATATTTTAATGTTGTAATCTTGTAAAAATTTAATATCCCAACGTCCTCTCCAAGGTGCCAATGCTCCATAGCGCTCGGCATACTGACCTCTTCTACCGCTTAAATAATCATCTTGGGCAATAAAGGCGTCCAAAGCAGCACCTTGCCCAGCTCCTGAAAATGTCATTTGACCAATCTCACTAGAAGTTGGAATATAAATAAGGTCATTTAAACCAGAGCCATCATTATTGATGTCACCTCCATAAGTGTAGTTAAATCGTCCACCTTGAGCGTATTCAAAGAAAGTTGACAAGGTTGTGCCCCATGCATCATTAGCGTAAGACCATTTTTTACTTGCTACACCAATAAAACGATGAGTATCCCCATATTTAGAATAACCCAAAACATCATTGTTAACATTACCTAAAGCGGGATTGAATGCAAAAGCATCCCCAGTAATTTCAGCTTCAATGGAGTTAACATCTTTAGAATTTAAATAACTGTAAGCCAACATAGCATATAATCCATTATCAAATGTTTTTTGGGCTTTAACAGAAGCGTTCCAAATTCTTCCTTTATCTGAGTTAGAAAAAACGAATGGACCACCTGTAACACCAAAGAAATTAAGGTTATCACTATCAGCATAAATCGGTCTATTATCAACTCCTTGTAAAGTAGCACTGGGCTCTACTAATCCCCAATGCTGAACATGTGCACCATTAATATCTTTAGAATATGATACATCTGCTGTCAAAATTAATCCATTATCAAGTTTCTTGTCAGCACCAATATTGGTTCTCCAAACTTGTGGGAATTTATAATCTGGGTCTACATATTGTAAAAAATAACCATTTGGATTAGCAATCTGATTTCCTAACCAAACAAATGGAAAACGTCCTGTAAATAATCCTGAACCACCTCTTAATTGAAAGGTGTCATCACCTTTGACATCATAATTAAACCCTACTCTTGGTGAAATTAACCATTTATTATTAGGCATATGCCTAGTGTCAACTAAAACAGACTCGCCTGTATTTGGATTATAAAAAGGCACATCTGGTATTGCACAGCATGATACGTCTATAACATCTTGAGCTTTTTCAGCTGAATCAAAGAATAATGGTTTATCAAAACGAAGTCCATAAGTTAATTTAAAACGGTCTGTAATATTCCACTCATCTTGAGCATAAAATGCCAATTGTCCCACATTGGTTTCAGCAAATGCCCAACCACCAGCATTACCACTTCCATTAGATTCCAAAGCGTTATGAGCTGCAGTTGCTTCATTCAACATAGCTTGCAAACCGCCCCCTTGACCAGAATCGGCTAAAAACTCTGCTACACTACCATAAGATGGGAAGAATACACCTCTAGCTCCATATACACCTAAATTAAAGGAGTTATCAAAAGAGAATTTTTCGAAAGACGTCCCAATGGTAAACGTATGATCACCTTTATAGAAGTTTAAATTATCTGTGAATTGTAATACTTTTTGATCTAAAGTATTATGTATAGAAAATGGTTCATGACCTGCAATAATATAATTTGAACCACCTTCTTGTATCGTAATAGTTGGTGCTGGAACTGACAATGGATTTCTAAAATCATCAAAATGAGTATAACCAATTTGTAATTTATTGGTTGATGATTCCGATAATGTTGAATTCAACTCCAACTGTATGGATTGCAGTTTGTTGTTAATTTCATAACCTGTATTCTGAAACTGTAATGTTGCTGCATTTGGGCCTCTAAATCCTAAGGCTGTTGGATGTGCTGGTTTTTCTTTGGAAGCATTTAACCAGTTATAAATTATTGCCAATCGATTGTTATCATTAATGTTCCAGTCCAATTTAAAAATTCCTTTTGTAGAGCCAGAAGCATAAGTAAAATCTTTATAAGCACCAGTGTCATATCCTAAAGCATCTAATGCAGATTGAACGGCTATTAAATCTGATTCCAAAACCCTAGATTCATTTGAAGCCAATGTAGCATCACCATTGTTTGGTATCCAACCATTAGTTCCTAAATCATCGCGATCGTCTTTTTCAAAATTTGCAAAAAAGAACAATTTATTTTTAACAATTGGCCCTCCTATGCTTAAACCATATTGAATTTGCTCTAATTTAGATCTTTGAGCATCTTCGCCTTTACCAGTCATGTCCTGATTTCTAAAAAATCCATAAACAGTTCCACTAAAGTCATTAGTACCACTTTTAGTAACGGCATTTACAGAAGCACCGGTAAAACCGGATTGCGTCACATCGTAAGGTGCGGTAGATACAGATATTTGATCAATTGCATCCAAAGAAACCGGTTGTGCATCAGTTTGTCCCCCAGGTGTTGCTGCATCCAACCCAAAAGGATTATTGAAAATAGCTCCGTCCAATGAAAAATTATTGAATTGGTCGTTTCTACCACCAAAAGAGCCATTA
>DASWKU010000441.1:0-3515 GCA_036396455.1 Flavobacteriaceae bacterium | reverse complement strand
TCTGCTACTAACCACGGCATGAGCCATGCTTCCTTCTCCACCCATATTTTTAATTCATATATATTCTCTAAGTTATTTTTTTAATGCACACCAACAAGTTTCGATAAGAACACTTGTATTTTGCCCAAGCCTAAAAATAGCAATTATTTTTGTAGGGCATGTGCCTAGTATTTTCACTTTTCATTTAACAATGAGTCAGATTCTATTTTATTTTCTATTGTTTTCTTAACTTCGTGGATGCCATGAAGAATTTGCTTGCTGTTTTCTAATATAGGAGTCAATTGATTTAGTTGTTTATTAGAGTTTATGCTTTCGTTTGTGTCAAATGGATTATAAATTCCAAAAAGTCCAAATATTAGAGCCAAAATAAGACCAGTCCATGTAGCAATCTGTCCGTTTTTATATCTTATATCTTCCACAGTCCTAAATTTTTTTTTCACAAAATCCTTAAGTTCTTCTGATACGAATAAAAGTCCCATAAAGTTATTCATAATTAAATTATAAGTATGCTCCTCTAATTTAACTCCTTCAAACTCTATTTCATTTTTAGAATTATATATTTTACTAATGTCAGGAAATTTTAAATGCATTCCTTGTTCATTTAGATTAATATTGGAAGTCGCGTCATCTTGTTTAGGTTTATCAAATGAATCATACATTATATGCATTGATATATTTTGAGCTTCTGGATTAGGTATTAGGTTTATATACCAATTAGCTTTCAAATTTTCTACGAGTGACAAAATTTCAATAAATTTTTTTAATTCTTCTTTTCTTAATTTTAAATTATCAAAGATGTTTTTACGAATGAAAAGTAATGCAGTTTTTTGTTGGGGAAGGACAAAAAGAGCAGAGTTTTTATTTTTAGTAAAATATTTGTTTTGTAGAAAAAAGCTAAAAAATTCTAAATCACCATTTGAAATCTCTTCAAGTAATTTTAAAAAATCTTTTTCTCTATTATTAAATTTTCTCATTTCTTAAAGAGTGTTTTTTATATTATACCAACATGTTATATTGAACCAATATACGCATTTATCGATTTGTTTTATGGGTGTACTAAACCTATTATTTTATTATTGAGTCAAAATCACCCAAAAATTAAAAGCTCACCCCAAAAACCAACGCATCATTGATAAACCCGCTTTGGTAAGAGCGCACATAATCCAATCGTAAAAACCTGAATTTGCCCCAGCCAATGTTATCAATGCCAAGGGTGTATTCCTGATAGGGTTTGATATCTGCTGTGGCAAAAGTATGCGCGCCAACCACCAGATTAAAGTTCAGGGCATTCAACAACGGGACCTTCCCAAGGATATAACCGCCAAAATCATGTTCGGCATGAAATTCCAAATACGAATCGTTGGTGCTCAATGCGTAATAGGGCAGGTTGTTGAACCCATTTAAATACGAACCCGAACTTATATGGGTTTGGTTGCCGTTTACATGATGATAGTCCATAAAAGCAATGGCATCGGCATTAAAAAATGTGCCCGCTTTTACATGATATTGAAATTTTCCCTTGTTGGCCATATTGAACTCTTGCGACAATTGTGCCTTGATCTGGTCAAAATCATAATCGGATTGTGTGGCCGCGAATCCTTTTTCGTAACCCAAGGTCAATGTAGGATAATCATCATTGGGAATATTGATTTTACTATCGGGATAGCTCAAATAGTGTTGCCCAAAATGGATTCTGGCACTCAGGTTAAACTTAAGGATGTTGTGGTTCTCGAAAGGTGCCACACCATAAGCGGTGGCATCCAACGGATTGTTGCTGGTATAAACCCGGTCCTGTTTTGGATACCAAACTTGATCGGTCGTATTAAAAAGTGCGGTTCTGCGTTCAAAAGACAAACTGGAGCTCAACAGGAAACCATTGAACAGTTCACTGGAAAAGTCAATTTGTGCAAAAGACCTATCATAAAGCTTCATATAGTTTTTCTCCGCCAAAAGGGAATAGGCCGTATTCAATAATGGCGATATGGGATTCCCGGCATTGAACTGTTGCGTGGTCACACCACCCGAAACCGTCAAAAACGGTCGACTGATATTATTGAATTTATAGGTTGCCGAAAGGATGCCCCGCAAACGGTCGTCGCCAAAACCATAGTTTACCTTGGCATTCAGGGTGAGATAGCGTTTAAATTCATCATAATTTTTTCTATAGGAAAGGTCAACATTACCGTTCCAGCCCTGAACGGTATTAAACTGGAAAGCGGTAAGTGGAGAACCGATTCCAACATTCCAATGCTCGTAGGCGTTGCTGTAATTGTAACCGGAAACCATATTGCCCAACTTAAACGAATTGTTTTTCCTATCGATGGAATCCAAATAGGTCTTGGATTTTCTAACGATTTGAATACTGTCTTTCTTGATGTAATCGCTGATTTCCTCATCGGTCAAAGGCACAGGTCTTGTGGATTTCCAAAACATGGAATCCTTTTTATTGGCTTCTTCCACAAAGGAGACGATTTCCCTCGTAAAATCTTTTTTGTCCATTTCGGGATTGAACACATAATGGCTATACATTGCCGTAAACCTGCCATCACCCTTAATTCCAAAAATGCCGTATTTAAAATCGATGCTTTGCGAAATCAACGCCCAAATGGCATCACGTTCAGAGTAGGAGAAATTCTGTTTGACGGTGATCACATCGGCCGCAGGAATTTGGGCCTGTTCACCTGTAATACTGAGTTCGAGTGCATAAATGGTCCATTGGTTTTCCACAATATAAATCGTACCGGAAAACACGCGATCGTGTTCCCGTTTTGGGATGACGGTGACTTTGTTGATGAGATTGCCCCGGTCGTCATAAAACACACCATCCAATGTATAGCGATAATAATTGAAGGCATAATCGGCAATGGGCGAAATAATTTGGTTGCCAATTTCAATGGTATTGTTGTAAAAATTATAGTCCACATCCATAGCCGTATTGAAGCTGAACCCGTTATCATTCCCGCTCACTTTTGAAGCGGTTATGGTTTCCTTAAGTTTGTTGGGGCTTAAAAACTCAAGTTTTGAAATGGTCTCTGATAAATAGATGACCCCACTTCGTGTGGAATCCAGACCGCCTCCAAGATCGCCAATTTCCTGACCCAATATTGTTTCCGGGGCATCCTTGATTCGGATCAATCCACGGGAATAAAAATCGGCTTTATAGGATTGGATCTGTTGTAAATGTTCCTTTCGTTTGGCAATGGCCCGACGTATGATGTTGTTGGCTGGGTTGTCGTTGGCATTGATCACCACTTCATTTAAGGTAATTTCTTCCTCTGTTAAAACGGCATCCAATACAAACGGGAATTCACTTATGGTTACGGTTTTTTTAACGGTCTTATATCCCAAAAACTGAAAGACCACAATATAGGTTTTAGGTGTTGAAACATTAAGCTCATAATTGCCATCATCATTACTTGTGGTTCCTGTATAGGTGTTTTCAATGTAAATATTGACGAAAGGAAGCGGCTCATTTTTAGGGTTTGTAATGTTGCCCTTTATTTGTGAAAAGGCGG
>DASWKU010000440.1:0-1534 GCA_036396455.1 Flavobacteriaceae bacterium | reverse complement strand
TGTGATCTTATCAAATGCAGCAACATTTGAGATTAAAAACATCAAATTTTCCTATATAGACCATGACCATTCCGTAACTTCCAGAGCATTGATTGAAAAATTCAACGCCTCAAATTATTTTAAGGTGTTGACAGATTTTCCTTCAGAAAAACAAGCGATTTCAGCTATGCAAAATGGGGATGTGGACGTGATTTTGGAGATTCCACTTTATTTTGAACGCAATTTGCAAAAAGAAAAACATGCTGAACTTGGCATCAGCATCAATGCCATTGATGGTGCCGCTGCCGGGGTTGAAAATGTCTATATCAATCAGATTGTGACAGGTTTTAACAGGGATGTTAAAGTTAAACTTATGCAACCTTCCGATTTAAAAATACAGCCCGCAACAATTTCCGGCATCCCCTTATTTTGGTACAACGAGACCCTAAACTATAAAACCTATATGGTCCCGGGGATTTTGGTGCTTTTGGTTACCATGGTCACACTCTTCCTATCGGGAATGAACATTGTACGTGAAAAAGAGATTGGCACTTTGGAGCAAATCAACGTGACCCCAATAAAAAAACACCAGTTCATTATCGGAAAATTGTTACCGTTTTGGATCTTGGGCATGAGTATCCTTACCATTGGGTTGTTCATTGCAAAACTTGTTTTCAATACGCCCATGGTGGGCAGTTTGTTACTTTTGTACAGCTTCACTTCCATATATATTCTATTGGTTTTGGGCATTGGCCTGTTCATTTCAAATTTTACCGACACACAACAGCAAGCCATGTTTATTGCCTGGTTTTTTATGGTCATCTTTATCTTGATGAGCGGTCTGTTCACCCCTATTGAAAGCATGCCAAAATGGGCTCAGGCGATCACCGAATTCAATCCCGTTAAATATTTTGTAGAAGTCATGCGAATGGTGATGCTCAAAGGTTCAACGTTCATGGATATTTTGCCGCAATTTGCCAAAACCTTGGTTTATGCCCTAATCATAAACAGTTTGGCGGTTTGGCGTTACCAAAAAACAAGTTGAGTTTTGTTCATGCCAAATTCACCTTCATTTTACAATTAAAAAGTATCTTTGTGGTTCAAAAATTGGCGTATGAACCCTTCGGCATCGGGCTGGATAAAAAAGCTTTTGACCTTGGTCTCTAAAAAGGAGGCTTACCAAAAGCTGTCCTTAAATGCGTTTTATTCTGAACTCAAAAACTGTGGATTCATTTATGGAAACAATGTAGAGGTAGTGTCCAAATCCATTGAAAAAGGCGATCTGACCACAGAAGAATTGAGCAAGGTCAATTTGCTTATCGCCTTTCATTATTTTTATAAATCCAATCCATCAAAAGTACCTTTTATTGAAAGTGTCATCGGCTTTTACACGGCCATCAATGAGGTCAAAACCTCATTTTTTGACGGGTTATTGGGGGATAAAAAATCGGAAAGCAATCTTGAAAAAATCATAAATAAAAGAGTCTATATTGATGATAATCTCTTTACAAAAAACTTCAACTACTTTATCACCAATGCCCTTTTGTTTGTAGAT
>DASWKU010000439.1:0-10431 GCA_036396455.1 Flavobacteriaceae bacterium | reverse complement strand
CTGTTTTCAACACGTGCCTCACGCTCTTTCATGCGTTCTGCAAGCTCTTTTTCTCGAGCTTGCATACGGTCAGCTCGTGCTTTTTGCTGCTCTTCCATACGTTGTTGAAGTTCTTGGGCCTGCTGTTCCATTACTTTGGCGCGTTCCTCGATTTCCTTGCCGTGTTTCTCTTGCCATTTTTCCATTTTGGCTTGGTATTCCTTGGCCCATTTTTCGTCAAACTTTTTACTCCACGCTTCCATTTTGGTCTCGTAGTCCTTTCCGAATTTTTTTCCAAATTCCTCGCCCCAGGCTTCCATTTTTTTCTGATAGGCTTCAAAGTCCACTTCACCAAATTTCTTGGCCCAAGTTCTCATTTTGTCCTTATAATCCTTCCCATATTTGGTCTCGTAGTCTTTGCTCCACTTATCCAAATATTTTTCACCATCCTTTTTATAGGCTTCATAATCAAAATTGACATCGGTCATTCCTTCAGGCAATTCGGGCAACTCTGGCATTTCGGGCATCTCCGGAAAATGCATTTCAGGCAATTCGGGCATTTCGGGCATCTCTGGCATTTCCGGTAATTCGGGCATTTCTGGCATTTCGGGCATCTCTGCAAGCTGAATTTCCAAATCCTTCAAGGCATCAAGGTCGAAACTGTAGTTGAAATTATAGTTGTCCCAAGAGCCTCGGTTGCCTTGTGAATTAATGGTCACTGAATTGCCAGAACCCTCTACTGTGATGTTCCAATCTTCAAGTGCTTTTTTAAGTTCATCTTTGCTTAACTTATCACTTTCAATATAGGCTTCTACCTCTATCGTATTTTTGTTCCAAGTATCGATTTCGATCTGTACATAACTCGTGTTTAAATCGATGGTCACATCTTTGGACACATTGATAGACTTTGAAAGTTTGTCCAGCTTTTGCTGTGCGGTAAGGCTTAACATGCCACATAGCAATAATAAGGTCATATTTAATTTTAAGTGTGTCATTGTTTTGTTTTTTAACTTGTTTCTTGATCCAAATCTGAATCGTTCAAATCCTGTAATTGTTCTTTTAGACGATACAATAAATTGAGCCTCAATTTTAAATTGTCAATTAAAGCACTTACCGTAAGCTCGTTGGGTCCATGTTGGGTCAGTTCTACCGATAGTCTGTCATATTCCTTGTTCAATTCTTCAAGTTTGACCACATAACCATCAAATAGCTCCTTGTTTTCAGGCGTTAATTTGACTTTTGACAGTTCCAGATTGATATTGGCCAAATAGTAATCCTCTACCTTTTTGAGATCTGGGGAAACATCTCCCAAAGATTTCATTTTTGTGGCCACTTCTTCTTGCGGTTGTGGTTCAACAGGAGGCGTTTCAAAGAATTTATAGGCTCCAAAACTCAATCCAATAAGGATGACAACACTTGCGGCTATACGCATAAAATCAAACGAAGATCTTTGCTTTGGTTTGGCAGGTAATGCTTCATCCAGTTTATCCAAAAAACGCTTTTCGTGACCTTCTGGCATTTTCAATGTGGAGAGTTTGTTCTCGTTCTCAAATAATTTCCTAATGTCTTGTGCCATGGTTTTTAAGTGTTAAAAGTTCTTTTAATTGTGCTTTCCCTCTGGAGAGCTGGGTTCGTGAAGCCACTTCTGTAATATTTAAGATTTCTGCTATTTCCTGATGGTCGTAACCTTCAATTAAATATAACATCACGACATATTGATACTTATCGGGCAGTTTGTCAATGGCCTCTTTTACGTCTTCCAGAGTTATGATATCGTCAACCAACCATTCGTCCTCATAAGAAGGATCGACTACTTTAAGGTGCACCTCATCCAACTCCAGCATGTGCTGTTTTTTGGATTTCAGAAAATCGATACTTTTATTGACAACGATACGTTTTAACCAAGCTCCAAAAGTCACTTCAGCTTTATACTGGTGCAATTTTGTAAAGGCTTTTATAAAAGCTTCCTGAACAATGTCTTCGGCCTCCATGGCATCCTTTACAAAACGCATGGCAACTGCAAACATCCCATCGCAATACTGATTGTATAACTGTAGTTGCGCAACACGGTTGTTTTGCCTGCATTTTTCAATAACATCAATTTGAAACATGCGCTAAATACTCTTTTGGTTATTGGTTGAGTTCATTCTAAAGACGATACAAAAAAACAAGTGTGGCAAAATTTAATTCTTTTTTATGAATTGATACAAAATTTTATAAAACTGCGTTAACTATTTTAAACATCTTTGTTTTTAAATTATATTTATCTCAAATTTTCGAAAACAAAAAACTGCTTATGAACACGTTTTTAAAACGACTGCTTATTGTTTTATTTATTGCTGCTTTAGGACTTTTTTTATACTCCTATTTTGTTGAAAATATTTTTTCTCCAAGACTCAGCCCAAAAGATACGGTAGAATTTAAACTAAACGACTTAAAACTAAAAGTGTTTTACAACAGGCCCTATAAAAAAGGCCGTGATATTTTTGGCGGTTTGGTCCCTTATGGACAAGTGTGGCGAACGGGAGCCAATGAGGCGACGACCTTTACAACGAATCACGATTTAAGGATCATGGGGTTTTTGGTTCCCAAAGGCGAATATACATTATGGACCGTGCCTAAAGACAGCATTTGGACTGTCATGTTCAATACCAAGGAATATCCTTGGGGCGTTGACAAAGAAATGAAACCCATGTGGGATCCCAATTACGATCTCTTGGAATTGGATATTCCTGTTGAAAAATTAGATAGTGTTGTAGAACAGTTTACCATATCATTTGACAATACTACTGATAATCTTAAACTCACTTTGGCTTGGGATAAAACCAAAATTGCAGTACCTTTAACTGTCATTGAAGATTCAGATCAGTAAGGCAAACATCATCCATTTTGAAAAAAAAATCCAAATCAGGTTCTGCACCAAAGGAACAAAAGGGAATTTCAGGAGTTGAAATCACCAGTTCAAAAGCTATAAAGACCCTTAAGGAGCGTAGGCAGGAACAGCCTTCAGTGGAACATTTGGTAAATGCCATTATTAAAGGCGATATGACTGCCTTAAGTCGTGCCATTACTCTGATAGAGAGTTCAAATCCAAACCATTTGGAAAAGGCAAATGCTATTATCAAGGGTTGTTTACCTTATGCCAACCAATCGGTTAGAATAGGCATTACAGGTGTTCCGGGCGTTGGCAAAAGCACGTTTATAGAAACCTTTGGAACTTATCTTACGTCATTGGGCAAAAAAGTGGCAGTTTTGGCCATTGATCCCAGTAGCACGGTAACCAAAGGCAGTATTTTAGGCGACAAGACCCGAATGGAAGAATTGGTAAAAAATAAAAGTGCATTTATTAGGCCATCACCTTCCGGCACGTCTTTAGGAGGCGTTGCCCGAAAAACACGGGAATCCATTATGCTTTGTGAGGCGGCCGGATTTGATACCATCATCATTGAAACTGTTGGTGTTGGCCAAAGTGAAACGGCTGTACATAGTATGGTCGATTTCTTTTTGTTGTTGAAACTGGCTGGTGCCGGTGATGAACTGCAAGGCATAAAACGCGGTATTATGGAAATGGCCGATGCCATTGCCATTAACAAAGCAGATGGCGACAACATAAAACAGGCCAAACTCGCCAAGGTGGAGTTCAATAGAGCGTTGCATTTATATCCAGCAAAACCTTCGGGTTGGCAACCAAAGGTTACACTATGCAGTGCCTTAAAAAATGAGGGGATTTCCAATATTTGGGAGCTTATTGAAAACTACCTAAAGCTTACCAAAAGCAATCACTATTTTGAAACCAACCGTAAAGCACAAAACAAATTTTGGCTATTGCAGACCATTGAGGATCGATTGAAATCTGACTTTTTCAATACCCCAAAAATTAAAAAGGAGCTCGACATTCAGTTAAAACGTATTGAAGAAGATAAAACCACCCCTTTTGCGGCAGCTGAGTATTTATTGCATTTAAATACACCATAAAATTATACTTCAAATTATTTGCAATAATAAAATCGCATTTTAGTTATAACTTCAATACTTTTGCATAACTTAAATCAATACTGCCCTATGTTAAAAAGACTGTTCCCTGATCGATTTGCATTGTTAAGAACATTTATCACCATCTTCATCTCGATGTCATTTTTGTTAAGGTTTACCTTTTTGGTCTGGAATTTTAGCCAAACAGATACATCTTTTTTTAAATTGGGGAATACGTTTTTAATTGGTTTTTTATTTGATATTGGAACGGTTTCGTTTTTTGCAATCCCGTATTGTATCTATATCTTGCTCATCCCGACAAGATGGCATGGTAGCTTAATTGACAGAGCCATAACCTATTTTGGCTATACCCTTGGGTTGTTTATTTTAATTTTTTCATTCTTTGCAGAGATTACGTTTTGGATGGAATTCAAAAACCGTTTTAATTTTATAGCTGTCGATTACTTGATCTATAGTAACGAAGTCATAAAAAACATAAACGAATCTTACCCGATTCCGTTAACAATCATAGCCATAGTGGCCATATTATTTGCCTTCATTAGAATCACCAATAAAAAGGGGGTATTTGTCAAAACCTTTAACAATACTACATCCTTTAAGTCAAAATTGTTTCCAAGTATGGTTTTCATTGGGATTGCATTGTACAGTACATTTTTTGTGAGCAATCAAGGTGCAGAACAATTTGAAAACAGGTTTAATAACGAATTATCAAAAACCGGAATCTATTCCTTTTTTGCCGCTTTCAGGAACAATGAACTTCCATATAGGGAATTTTACCAAACCATTGATGACCAAGAGGCTTTCAAATTGGTGAACAAAGAACTATCAAATGGGGAACATATTTTGGCATTAAATTCTTACAGGAAAGACATCGATTCCCTAAATGTCGCCATTAAAATGGATTCACTTGCATTAGAAAAGCAAACCGATTCTTTAAATATTGACAAAGATGTTAATGAAACTATTGAGGGAAATTCAATATTGCGTTATATTTCAAATTCTGATTCCATCCATAAGCCATTACATCCCAATGTCATATTTATTTGTATTGAAAGTTTAAGTGGAAAATATCTTGATACTTTTGGAAGTGGCCTCAACATTACGCCCACAATAGATTCGTTGGCACAAAATAGCCTATTTTTTTCCAATCTTTACGCAACTGGAACCAGAACCGTCCGAGGTATGGAAGCCATCACCTTATCCATCCCTCCAACTCCTGGGCGCAGTATTGTGAAGCGGGAAAACAACCAGGATCTGTTCACCATTGGTGAGGTTTTTAAAGCGCAAGGTTACGAACGCAATTTTTTCTATGGTGGTGATGGTTACTTTGACAACATGAACACTTATTTCGGTGGCAATGGCTTTAATATAATTGATAGGGGAAGGGGATTTTTAATTGATGACTCCATTGAAACGACAAGAATAAATATTGAAGACAGCGAGGTCACTTTTGAAAACGCTTGGGGAGTTTGTGATGGTGATGTTTACAATAAAGTATTAAAAATGGCTGATACCACATTTTCCAAAGGTAAACCCTTTTTTAATTTTATTATGACGACGTCCAACCATCGACCTTACACCTATCCAGATGATACAATTGATATTCCTTCGGGAACTGGAAGGCATGGTGCCGTCAAGTATACAGATTATGCCATTAAAAAATTTTTAAAGGAAGCCGAAACCAAACCATGGTATGCCAATACAGTATTTGTAATTATGGCCGACCATTGTGCAGCCAGTGCCGGCAAATGGGATTTGGATGTTATGAACTACCATATTCCTGCGTTAATGTTTAATACACCCATAATAACTCCACAAAAAGTTGATAAACTATGTTCCCAAATTGATGTGTTTCCAACCTTATTTGAATTATTGCATTGGGACTACAGTAGTAACTTATTTGGTAAGGACATCTTAAAAATGAATCCAGATGATGAGCGTGCCTTTATAAGCAATTATAGAAAATTGGGACTTTTGAAGGACGATAAACTAATGGTCTTGGGTGACCAGAAAAAAGCAAGTTTTTATCAGTGGAATGAAGAGGATAATAGTTTGGTTCCGCTGCCAATGGATGAGGAATTTTTAAAGGAAACCACCTCTTATTATCAAGTAGCAGATTATTTGTACAGAAACAACGGATTAAAATTAAACGAATAATACGGTAAAAGCGATTAAAGGCAATGGTTAAATCAAGAAAAATTGGCCTTGAACCATTCCACTTGATGCTTTACGGCTTCCAAAAGCGTGGTTTGGGGATTATAGCCCAATAATTTTCTTGCCTTATCAATATTGGCTTTGGTACGCAGTTGGTCTCCAGCACGTTTGGGAATGACATTAATTTTTATGGATGTCCCCAAAACTTTTTCAACAGCTTCAATACCTTCCTGGGTGGTATGCTCCACTTCGGTGCCAAGATTTATGATTTCACCGTCAACCGATTGCTCATTTCCAATCACACTTACCACACCGTCCACAATATCGCCAACATAAGTAAAACTGCGCAAATGCTTATCGCTCCCTTCAAACAAAGGGAACGGTTCGCCCTTTAATCCCAAATCAATCAATTTGGTGTACATTTTCTCTGGGCGTTCCCTTGGTCCAATCACTGAGTACAACCTCAGCGAACACGCTTTAAATTGTTTTTCCCGACTCTTTTGAAGCACCAGTTGCTCCGCTGCCAATTTTGTGACCCCATAATAGGACGCAGGTTTAGGTGCCACATCTTCAGGGAAGGTCGCTTCCAATCCATAAATGGAGGACGTGCCAATATTCACAAAAAGTTTCAGACCTTTACAGCCTAGGGCATAATCAATCACATTTTTGGTGGCTAAAATATTGTTGCTGAAATAATCCACAAATGAAGAGGTTGAAGAAATGCCCGGTTGGGCCGCAAAATGAAAGATATAGTCTATATCAGTAGGTAAAACAGATGATAAATTGGCTTCTCTTAAATCATATTGAATCATTGAAATCCCTGCAATCTTAAGGGCATCAGCATTCAACTGTTTCAGCTCCAAACTATAATAGGGTGAAAAATTATCGACCCCAACAACGTCATGGCCCAGTTGTTTAAGACGCTCGGCAGTATGGGAGCCAATAAATCCAGCTGCTCCTGTAACAAGTACCTTCATAAGTTTGATGATTTATTCATGATTTAATAATTTAGGATGTTTCATTTTTTTTCTAGAAATTGAAACCTTTACAATGTAATGGAAAGCCAAAAGCCCGACTATACCATAAAAACAAACCTACAAAATATAATATAATTTTTGGCCATTATTTTGAAACTCTCACTTGTACATGTCTTAATAGTATCGGCAATCTTGTTGCTTTTCAACTCAGGTAAATGGGGCGTTATTGAAACCAGTGAGGCGCGATATGCCGAAATCAGTCGGGAGATGTTGACCAATCACGATTATATCAACCCCAAACTATTAGAGGTCAATCATTTTCACAAACCGCCAATGACCTATTACATTACCATTTTAGGCTATAAAATTTTTGGTGTCAATGCTTTTGGTGCACGTTTCTTTTTGCAAATTGCAATTTTAATCCAACTCATACTCATTTATAAAATCACAGTTCTTTTATTTCATGATAAATCTATAGCGCTTGCGGCTGCTTTAATATATTTTTCCTTGCCTTTGGTCCTGATTTCTTCTAGAAACTTGACCACCGATGATTATTTAAACACCTTTGTTTTGTCATCCATTTATTTTTGGCTGTACTATAAAATAAAGCACAATAAACCTTTACTGCTCTATCTCTTTTATTTGTCTTTAGGCTTCATTTTTGAGACCAAGGGACCTGTTGGCCTTATATTTCCTTTATTTTTTATTCTAAGCTATAAAATTATCAATAAGGATAAGGTCGAAAGAAGCGTTCATCAATTTATTGGTTTTGTCCTTTTTGTATTGGTTGCAACTTTTTGGTATTTGGTATTGATAATTGAAAATCAGGATTTTTGGAATTACTTTATCGAACGGCAATTAAAGGATAGAATGTTCTCCAACTCCTTTAACCGTGGCAAACCATTTTGGTATTATCTGGTTACGGTCCCACTTTTGGGATTTCCATGGGCAATAGTTTTAATGTTATATCTAAAGTCAAGTTTTATCAAAATTTTCAAGGTCAATAAAATGCTACTGGTCTTGTATATTACATCTATATCCATCTTCGGGATTTTTTCTTTATTTCATACAAAGCTTATTTTATATGTACTTCCATTGTTTGGCTTTATGGCTATTATATCTGCCTATATTTTATCAGAATTGTCACAAAAATCGTTAAAAACCATTAACCTCACTTTCATTGTAACTGGCATTTTGTTCCTTATTTCAATTTTGATCCTAAATACAATTGATATCGGTTACCAGTTTAATTTCACACTTGCCATTGTAATCGGTCTTTTAACAATTCTATTTTGCCTTCTCATTTCAAAATATTTTTCGGGATATCTTAAAACTGCAACTTTAAGTTTCCTTTTTGGCATCCTGATATTGGTTAGTGGCAACGATATTTTAATTGAAAATGAAGATCAATTAAACTCCACAAAACATACAATGAATTTTATCAACGACCATTTAAATGATATTGAAAACATTGTGGTTTATAATTATCTGCTCCCTTCAACCAAATTCTATTCCAATAAAAATATCATCACCTTGAATAATGGGCATAATACCGTAGCTCGTGAAGTGCAATTTGAAACAAATTCTAAATATGAAAAACATTTGATTGATCTAAATACCGAAATAGGCAGACAACAAACAGATTCCATTGTTAAATATCATTCGGTGCTCATCTCAAGAAAACGGGATAAGCTTCCAAATTATTTAGACTTTTTGAACCACAACCCATATCACAAAAAAGAGTTCGGCAAATGGGTTATCTATTACTAAACATCAGCTTCTGTTAAAAAAAAGAATACCTTTGTGCCTGCAACGTTTTGTATATGAATTACCAATTTACCATTATTGTTCCTGTTTATAATGAAGAGGCCAATTTGGAACGTGTTGAAAAAGAACTCCTTGCTTATACCAAAATAGCTTCAAAAGCTACCAAAATCTTGTTTGTAAATGATGGCTCCAAAGATGGAAGTCAGCAGTTGATCGAAGCCATTTGTGGCAGGAATTCAAATTTTAGCTACATCACCTTTCAAGAAAATAGAGGCTTGAGCGCTGCCATTAAGGCGGGTTTTGATTATATCGACACCGAATTGGTGGGCTATATCGATTCCGATTTGCAAACGGCCCCAGAAGATTTCAATCTGCTTTTGGAACATATTGGGGAGTATGATTTGGTTACCGGCGTGAGGGCCAACAGAAAAGATTCGTTTGTTAAAAACATGTCGTCCATAATTGCCAATGGTATTCGCAGAGCGTTTACACATGATGGAATGGACGATACAGGTTGCCCCCTTAAAATAATCAAGACAGAATACGCCAAACGCATTCCCATGTTTAATGGACTGCACCGTTTTTTACCGGCCATGATACTATTGCAACATGGTAAGATTATTCAAATTCCGGTACAGCATTTTCCAAGACTTGCGGGTACGGCAAAATTCGGACTGTGGAACCGACTGTTGGGCCCATTAATGGATTGCTTTGCCTATTTATGGATGAAAAAAAAATACATCAATTATACCGTTTCTAAAAAAAGTGAATGAGCGATTGGATCATTTATAGTATAGGGTTTGTTGCCCAAATTTTATTTTCATCACGACTTGTTGTTCAATGGATTACCTCCGAAAGACAAAAAAAAGTCATTACGCCCACGTTGTTTTGGAGCTTAAGTTTATTTGCATCATTTTTATTGTTCATCTATGGTTATTTACGGGAGGATTTCGCCATCATGCTGGGGCAAGGCCTCACCTATTTCATCTACATTAGAAATTTACAGCTTCAAGGGCAATGGGTTAAATTTCCAAGATGGATCAGGGTTTTCTTATTTATTGTACCGGTCCTTATCATCATATTTTATTTTAACAATAATGCCATTGATCGGGATATCTTGTTCAAAAATGAAGCTATTCCTTTATGGTTGCTTATACTTGGCATCATTTCGCAAGTGGTTTTTACCTTTCGGTTTGTGTATCAATGGATCTATTCTGAATACAAAAAAGAATCCATGCTACCTCTTGGATTTTGGATTTTAAGTTTGTCGGGGTCACTGTTAATTTTAACCTATGCCATTTTTAGACAAGATCCCGTTTTATTTTTGGGCCACGGTCTCGGTTTGATCATCTACAGCAGAAATATTTTTTTAATCCATAAAAGCCATGCTGAAACTGCCACAAAATAATCCTATTGCAACGATCATTATTTTGGTCGTTATCATGCTGGGTTTTAGTATTGGGAATTTGCCCACAAGCATAATGGAAGCCCGTAATTTTATCACGGCACGGGAAATGGTAACCGATGGCCATTGGCTTTTGACCACCATGAACGGATTGGC
>DASWKU010000438.1:0-3099 GCA_036396455.1 Flavobacteriaceae bacterium | reverse complement strand
TTGAAAGTGAAATCTTCCGTAGCCTTCGGCAATATTATTTCCAACAGAACGGGATGACCGTTTGATTTGATTCATTAAGCCAAACTTTTCAAAATCGGGAAGTTTGGCCACTATTTCCCTGGCAACAAATAATCTTAAATTTCTAGCTTCCTTCCAACAACCAAGCTCCTCAAAGGATGTAAAATTACTCACCTTAATAACTTATTAGCCCAATAACTATTTATAACTCCGTTCTTTAACCTCTATATTTTCATAAACCAAAGGTTCTTTGTGCATTTTGGCTTCGCTGGGTTTTCCCTTGTATTCCCAAGCGGCCACATACTGAAATTCTGGTCGACGCAAGGCTTCGCCATCAGGAGTTTGGTATTCTTCCCTAAAATGTCCTCCCGCCGATTCTTCTCTGTGCAACGCATCCTTGGCAAATAATTCGCCCAATTCCATAAAGTCAGCGACACGGATGGCTTTGGCAAGCTCCTCGTTAAATTCATTTTCAGTTCCAGGGACTTTTACCTCATTCCAAAACTCTTCTCTCAATTCCGCTATTTCGTTTATGGCTTCCTTCAATCTTTTGGCATTTCGTGCCATGCCACATTTATCCCACATGATTTTTCCTAATTTTTTATGGAAATGATCCACCGAATAAGAGCCTTCATTATTTATCAGTTTGTCTATAATAGAACGGACATTGTTTTCAGCGTCTTCAAATTCAGGAGATTCCGTAGAAATTTTTCCTGTTCTAATATCTTTTGACAAGTAATCACCGATTGTATAAGGCAGTACAAAATAACCATCTGCAAGACCTTGCATCAAGGCCGATGCCCCCAAACGATTGGCACCATGGTCTGAAAAATTAGCTTCACCAATACAATATAATCCTGGTACTGTGGTCATTAAATTGTAATCCACCCAAATACCGCCCATGGTATAATGTACGGCAGGGTAAATCATCATAGGGGTCTCATACGGGTTTTGGTCCACAATTTTTTCATACATCTGGAAGAGGTTGCCATATTTGTTTTTGACCACTTCCTGTCCTAATTGTTTTACCAAAGCAGCATCGTTTTCATCCAATCCCTTAATATGGGCCTGTTCTTTTCCGTAGCGCTGAATCGCCGAAGCAAAATCCAAATAGACCGCTTCACCAGTGGCATTCACGCCATAACCTTCATCACATCGTTCTTTTGCCGCACGGGATGCCACGTCACGAGGCACTAGGTTTCCAAAGGCTGGATAGCGACGCTCCAAATAGTAATCCCTGTCTTCTTCGGCAATGTCAACAGGCTTCAACGTTCCTTCCCTTATGGCTTTGACATCCTCCAGTTTTTTAGGCACCCAAATTCGGCCATCGTTTCGTAAAGATTCAGACATCAAGGTCAATTTTGATTGATGGTCACCAGAAACTGGGATGCATGTGGGATGGATCTGTGTATAACATGGATTTGCAAAGTAAGCACCACGCTTGTGTGCCTTCCATGCGGCGGTTACGTTGCTTCCCATGGCGTTGGTTGACAAGAAGAAAACGTTTCCATATCCACCTGTTCCAAGAACAACTGCATGAGCCGAATGACGCTCAATTTCACCGGTGACCAAATTTCTGGCAATAATTCCCCGGGCTTTTCCATCTACAATGACCACATCCAACATTTCATGGCGATTGTACATTTTAATTTTGCCTCGTCCAATTTGACGGTTCATCGCCGAATAAGCTCCAAGCAACAATTGTTGTCCGGTTTGCCCTTTGGCATAAAAGGTTCTAGACACCAAAACACCACCAAAAGAACGGTTGTCCAATAGCCCGCCATAATCTCTTGCAAAAGGGACACCTTGAGCGACACATTGGTCAATAATGTTGCCAGAGACTTCAGCCAAACGATACACATTGGCTTCTCGTGAACGGTAATCACCACCTTTTACAGTATCGTAAAACAATCGATAGGTTGAATCACCATCACCTTGATAATTTTTTGCAGCGTTAATTCCTCCTTGTGCTGCAATGGAGTGGGCACGTCTTGGGGAATCCTGAAAACAGAACGCTTTTACGTTGTAACCCAATTCGGCCAAAGTTGCCGCAGCAGAGCCACCTGCCAAACCCGTTCCAACCACAATAACATCAATATTGCGTTTGTTGGCTGGATTTACAAGATTGATGTGGTTTTTATAATCGGTCCATTTATTGGCGATGGGACCTTTTGGTATTTTTGAATCTAAAGCCATAAGTTATCAGTCTTAAGAAATGTGATTGAAATGATGATATAAAGCAATAACTACAAATCCCAGTGGGATAACAATTGCAAAACCTTTTCCAAATCCTTTCAACCCTTTTGTATATTTATTGTTGGCCCCGATGGATTGGAATGCCGAATTAAATCCATGAAGCAGATGCATTGCCAAAAACACAAAAGCCAAACAATATAACCCTACTCTAACAGGGCTTAAAAATTTTTCTTGCAATTCGTGAAAAAACCGAAGGTCATTGCCATCTTCCATAAGGCCAGACATATCTCCGTGAATATATTTTGTACTGATTTCCGGAAGCCAAAAGTCATAAAAATGCAACCCTAGAAACCCTAAAATTACCAATCCGCTCCAAATCATGTTTCGGCTTACCCAAGAGGAATTGGCACTACCTTTGTTTTGGGCATATTTAATGTTTCGTGCCTTATTGTTTTTGATTTCGAGCACAAAACCCATTACAAAATGAAACACAACGGCAAAAATCAAAATGGGCTGCATTACAAATTGAATTAACCAATTGGTTCCCATGTAAAGGGAAACATTGTTAAAAACATCTTCACTGAACACCGATGTAAGATTGATGATAAAATGTTCAATTAAGAAAACTATAAGGAAGAGTGCTGAAAGTGCCATGGCAAATTTTCTTCCTATCGAAGAATTTAAAATTCCGCTCATCTTTTGAGGTAAGTTTAGATTGTTGCAAAAATACGGTTGAATTAAATCATAGACAAAAAGTTAAGAAACTAAATGCAAATTTAGAATCATTATATTTTATGGGGTGCATTACTTTATTTCAAGAGTTGTTTTTTCGTCATCGATTTGAATGGTATATTTCCCTTTTGGCAAATAGTATTTCCCGTTGTC
>DASWKU010000437.1:0-5350 GCA_036396455.1 Flavobacteriaceae bacterium | reverse complement strand
GTGTTTTTTTCTAAATCCAACACATAGCCACAAATGTTGATATGCTTATCAATGACTGAAACCGTGATGTAGCGTTGATCTATAAATTTAAAGTTTAAAAGGGTTTTTGCATTTAAATATGCAATGGTTTGTTCCAGGGTCAAGGATGAATCGGGTTTTTCAATTAGAATATCTTTGACATCCTCTACGGCATAGGAAAATTTGACATCGAACTTAGATTCTGTAATGGCAATAATATCGACCAAAGGAACGGGCTTAGAGTTGTTTTGGGCAAGTCCATGGCTGTAAGCTAACAGAAGTATGCTTACTATAAACTTATTCACCATTGTACTGGTAGAACGTAACATTTTTTCCGTTAATTTTATAACTCAATTTTAAAGGAACCGTAACCGATTGTAGAGCTGTGTTTTTATCCTTATGTGTAAAACTTCCAGTAAACAATTGATCGGTATTTATGCCCTTAGCCTGTATGTTAATATCATATTGGCGTTCAAGTTCCGCAATAATTTGCTCCAATGGCACTTTGTTAAAGCTTGATTCCTGTTGTATCCAAGATGGATTCAGAGTATTGAGATCTTCAAAGTTTTCTATAGTCCCATTGATCACTCTAAAAATATGTCCTTTAGGTAGTTTTATGGTTTCATTTTTATAAGTTACGCTAACCAAACCTTCATAACAATGGACTTCAAAATAATTGTTGCGCTCTTTTACATTGAATTGGGTCCCCAAAACCCTTACAATCCCAGCATCAGTATTGACACTAAAAGTCTGTCCTTTGCTCACTTTAAAAAAAGCTTCCCCGTCAAGTTCCAAATCTCTATGGTCCGTCCATGTCTTTTCATCCGTCCATGCCTTTTTGTTATAGGTCAATTTTGACTGTGCATTTAGGATGACTTCAGAATTATCCGGCAAATTGATAGTTTTGGTCTGTGCCATTTCAGTAACAAAAGACCTTTGGTTATTGAAGAACAAAAAATAGGATGTAGCTAACATAATGGTCAAAACGGCTGCAACTTTTAGCCATGATTTAAAATTGATGTTAATTACTTTAGTTACGTTTTTGGCGGGGTGTTTGGCCTTAAATGATTGTAATGCATTGGTGGCATCCACTTTTGGAGTTTCCAATTGCGAGGCATAATGTGCTATTTTTTCGATAGTTTCAAGATTTTCAGATTGTTTTAAACCCTGAATCTCCTGCTCCGAAAGCTCCTTGTTAAACCATTTTAATATGTCATGTTCTTTATTCATTTTCTATCAATGTGTAAATAAGACAACTAATTGTTTTTTTACCCTATGCCATATTGGTCCTTTTTAAATATTTTCAATTTTGCTTCTTAATATCTGCAAAGCTCCGGACATTCGTTTCTCCACCGTTTTTTGGGAAATATTTAAAATTTCAGCAATCTCTCTATACTTTTTACCGTCAATTCGGTTCATCAAAAACACCTCCCGTTGAACATCGCTTAAATCGGCAATGGCATTTTTAAGTTTTAATTTAAACTCTTCCTCCTCCAATAAATATTCTGGGCTTTGATTGTCCTTGTCCAAATAAGGGGCGGCTTTGGCGTATTTTAAAACAACTTTTTGATGCTTAACTGTATTTAAAAAAAGATTGTTTACCGTGGTAAATAAATACGTTTTGGCCTTATGAAAATCGATTTTGGAACAATTTTCCCAGATTTTGGAAAAAGCATCCTGAACCAAATCCAATGCCGTGTCCTTGTCCCCACATTTATAAAAGGCAAAATTAGAGGCCGATTGTATATGGGTAAGATAAAAGTCATTAAAATAGGAATCTTCGCAAAGTTTGTGTTCTGGGCTATTCATTTATTTTAAACAATCGTTTTGATAAACTTAAATATGCCAACAAATGTAGTATAAAATAGTTGTTCTATGGAAACCAAAATTGGTCGTTGTTGTTCTTGGATTCTATTTTAAGAATTATATTGTGCTAATAACCAATCACATAGTATGATTTTAAAAAAATAATTAAAAAAAGCAAAGGGTAAAATAAAATAAGGTTGTCTTACTCACAGAACGGCTAAAAAGTCGCCATGAAAAAATGAATAACCCAAATTTTAAAATTAGAAATTATGAAAACATTTAAAAGTATTTTAGGAATTACATTAATTGCAATGTTGAGTTTTACATCCTGTCAGGATGAAATTGACAATAAGATTGGACAAGATCCAAACACTAACGATGCCAATTCGGTAGCAACAAAAAATTATAAACGCACTGCAATGTATGATGGCTCGTTTGATGATTTTTTAGACGGTAATCCGTGCTCATCCATTTTATTACCTGTAACTGCAACAGTAAATGGAACTCAAGTATCTATTATTAGTCAATTGGATTATCAGCAAGTCATAAATATTTTAGGTCAGTTCAACACGGATGATGATCAGGTTGTTCTTCAATTTCCGTTTACAGTTCGTTTGAGCAACTATACCGAAGTTTTGGTAACCTCACAAGGTAATTATGATGCCATTATTCAAGCTTGTGAAGAAGCAAATGCTCAAGGAGAAGATGCCATTTCTTGTCTTGACATAGATTTTCCGATCACCATTTTGACCTACAATCTCAATTTGGAGCAAACAGGAAGTTTGGTCATTCAATCCGAAGAGCAATTGTATACTTATATGGATAACTTAGGCAATGATGAGTTGTTTTCAATTGATTATCCAATAACCATTATGTTTAGTAATGGTACATCGGCAACGATAGATGGTGATTCAGATTTGCAATCCAGTATAAATGAATGTCTTGCCGAGGAGGATGAAATGGATGAAGCTGAAGAAAACGCTGATGCGCTTGCGGAAATTTTGGTTGATGGTGTTTTTAAGGTACAGTCTTTTGTGAACGCAGGAGTGGATACCGCAAATGAATATGCTGAGTTCACCATAGATTTTGCCAACGATTGGACCGTAAAAGCCCATAATGTTGTTAATGCATTGGTTGACGACGTTGAAGGGACCTATGAAGTGGCCTCAGAAACAGATGTGTTTTTAAGTTTGACCTTTAGCGGTACGACTTCGTTCAATGCTTTAAATCAGAATTGGAAAGTAACTAGCTTTAGCAGTACATCAGTTTCGTTGCAAAGCACTACCAATGCTGCGGTTACCTTAGTTTTGGCCCAAATTTAATGCCTATTTAGTAAGTTGGTCTTTGTACCATGTTATGGAAGAACAGCTGCTCGGTAAAACTTGCAGCTGTTCATTATAAATAAAGCAAACAATTTTTAAAACTTCATATTATGAAAACCCAAATTATAACCATAGTCTTATTTTTTAACACCTTGTTTTTACTAAATGCCCAAGATCAGATAACAAAAAAATCCAATGCTGGGATTAAGGGCGGATATAATCTATCAGCCGTAAGTTTTGATGGCGAAGGCGAAACAGGACAACGTCATAGCTTTCATATTGGACTATATGGAGAATCGTTTTTAAGCAACGACATTTCATTACAACCCGAATTGTTGTATTCACAACAAGGTTATGAAATCAGAAGCAGTAACAGTACATTTACCCAAAAACTTAACTATATCAATTTTCCCCTGATGCTAAAAGCCTACCCAAGCGACAATTTCTTTTTAGAGACCGGACCACAAATTGGACTTGCCATATCGCATAAAGAGGAATTGGAAAGTAACATTTTGGATACTACGGAAGAATATGATCCAAGTAGTTTTGATTGGGGGATTAATTTTGGTGGTGGATTCAAAACTAATACAGGTGTGAGTTTGGGAGCTCGTTACCATTTGGGTTTAGGTGATCTATATGATGAAGGCAATCCTAAAAATCGTGTTTGGCAATTCTATTTAGGGTTTGATTTTTAGAATTAAGACTGTGTTATGGCTCTAAACAATAATAAATAGGAAAAATAGTTAGTATTTAATTAAAAGTTTAAGACAACTTTTTTAAGTTTATAAAAAAATTGAGTGCATGAAAAAATTACTTGCCCTGATTGTTCTTGTTTCTGTTTTGGTATCCTGTTCCAAAGATGATACTCCTGGAGATAACAATGGAAACAACAAATCTGCCAACCAACAACCTACTGGGAGTTCTTCACATGATTTACTGTCTGATGATACGTTTACGAGCATGGTTGTAGAACTGGTTTATGTTGAAGGGTATGAGCCCACGCAAACCACCATTAACAATTTTGTGGCTTTTCTTAATTCTAGAATCTATAAACCTGGTGGCATCACCGTGGAACCAAGATCCATTCCTTCACCAGGAATTTCCATCTATAAAACACAAGATTATGTTGATTTTGAAACGGCCAATAGAACGCTATATAATGACGGCAGCCAAATTGCCGTCTGGGCCTATTTTGCCGATGGAAAGGCTTCTGGAGACACCAATACTCAAGTGACTTTGGGAACAGCTTACCGAAACACATCTTTTATTGTTTACGAAGCCACTATTAAATCATTAAGTGGAGGATTTAATGAACCCAGTACATCTGTTTTGGAATCTACGGTCATTGAGCACGAATTCGGACATATTTTAGGCTTGACCAATTTTGGAATACCAATGCAAACACAACATGAAGACACCGAAAACCCTAAACACTGCAATGTTGAAGAGTGTTTAATGTATTATGCTGCAACCACAGGTCCGAACCTGATGAATTTAGGAGGAACCATACCTCAATTGGATGCCCAATGTATTGCCGACCTTCAAGCCAATGGTGGAAAATAAAACATGCTTATTCTAAAACCGTAAATGTTTTTAGCATATTCTTACTGGCTGGGTTTGGAACTTCTGCTATTAACACATAACGTCCTGGTTCCAAATTTGCAGTAAAATATCCTTTATCGCCAGCCAACATATTGTTTACACCGCCTATAAAAGTCACACCGGCAGGTGAAGGTTCGATAAAACCTTTTGGGTTCGACCAATCCATCCAATTGTTCAAGTCGTCCAAATTGGCGTTGTCATCCAGTTTGGCAAGATTCACATCATGGCCAACAAAGTTTTCATGCACAATTTGGTCCTTATAATTGACTGAAAAAGTATGGTTTCCGGCACTGATGGAATCGTTAAAAACAATGCCTTCAGTACTTGAAATCTCAATGGCTATGTCGGCTTTTGGTTCCATATTTCCTGAGTCAGTTTCTGACACAATGATTTCTTTGATCATACCCATAGAGCCATGAAAAACGCCATTGCTCATTTTTACATAACATTCAATGAGGTAATAACCGGGATTTAGTTTCATGGTCATTTCGGTGGTATGTCCTGGAGAGATTAAACCTGTACCACCAATAAATTTAACGTCGCCAAACCATTCTGGAAGCTTGCCAAATTCCGCAAAACCATCTTCTGCTTTACCTTCATTG
>DASWKU010000436.1:0-15879 GCA_036396455.1 Flavobacteriaceae bacterium | reverse complement strand
TATAGATTTTGGATTCCCGCTGGGGCGGGATTTACTTTTTAATGAAGGAAAAGAAATTATATTTAACTGTTAAGGATCATTCAGTTTCTGGAGAGGAGTTCCAATTGTTTTATAACGAAGATATGGAAATGCTTGAAACCTACCCACAACCCTCCTCTAAAAAACTTCCCAATTATTACAAAAGCGAGAACTATATTTCACACACCGATAGCAAGCGAAATCTTTTCGAACAAATATATCACTTGGTTAAATGGATTTCATTAAAGCGAAAATTGCGATTAATAAATTCATTCCAATCGGGTACAAGCGACTTGTTGGACGTGGGTTGCGGAACAGGAGATTTTTTAAAAATCGCACAGCAAAACAATTGGGATGTTAAAGGAATTGAGACAAATGAGAAAGCACGAAAATTGGCAAATATAAAAACCAATTATTCAGTTTTTGGAAATGAACAGGTTTTAAAATTCGAGCCTAATAGTTTTGATATTATAACTCTTTGGCATGTCCTTGAGCATTTGCCAAGATTGGAAGAACACCTTTCAATTCTTCATAAACTTTTGAAACCAAACGGAACGTTGATTATTGCGGTTCCAAATTTTAAAAGTTATGATGCACAATACTATAAAGGCTTTTGGGCCGCCTATGACGTGCCCAGACACCTTTGGCATTTTTCGAAGCACTCAATTTCGAAATTAGTCGCATGTTATAAAATGAAGGTATTTGAAATTCTTCCAATGAAATTTGATGCTTTTTATGTTTGTCTTCTTTCCGAAAAATACAGATCAGGATTTATGAACCCTTTAAAAGCGTTTTGGATTGCCTATCTTTCAAATTTAAAAGCAAATGGCAGCCAAGAGTATTCTTCTTTGATTTATATTATTAAAAACAATAAAAATTGATTTTAAAGTCAATATTTAAAAGATTATTCATTTGTAAGGCGAAACACCCTTCTTAATTTTATTGAGACCTATAACAGCCTTAAAACACTTTATTTTTTGATAGACATTGTTTATTCTAAATTTTAACTCGATAGAATTTAACTATATAAATATTTTTTCTGAAATAGAGTACATCTTTCATACATTTGCAAAAATTTTAATACATTTTAAAAATGAAAAAAAACAGCATTCTAATTTTACTTTTGGTAATTTTTATGTCTTGTCAAAATCAGCAAAAAATCGGATTTGTCGATAATGGCAAAATGATAAATGAATATCAGGAGAAAAAAGACATTGAAGAAAAATTTACTCAAAAAGAACTGGCTTTTCAAAAAAGAACAGATAGCATCGGCAAAGCTTTTCAATTGGAGGCTCAAGAAGTTCAATTAAAGCTTTCATCTATGTCTCAAAGTAAACAACAGGAACAATATCAAATCTTGGGACAAAGACAAAAAATGTTGCAGCAACAAATTCAATTTGAACAGCAACAAATGCAACAAGCTTACCAAACTGAAATAGATTCTGTTATTTCAAAAGTAAAGGGTTTTGTCAAAGAGTATGGTAAAAATAATGGGTTCACCTATATTTTGGGAACAAGTGATAATGCGGCGACTGTGTTATATGGTGTCAAGGAAAATGATTTATCACAAATTATGATAGACGCTTTAAATGCCAATTATAAAAAACAATAGAACAGTCCAAAGCAAACGATTGTTATAATTGACTTATTGAAACCAAAAGAAATTAAAAGCCTCCGTTAATTTAGGTTTTAACGGAGGCAAACAATAAAAGTCAAACCCTCATTCTCTTTTATATGTTTTTTTAATCATTTACAGTAAATTTTCAAAGACTTTTTATTATAGATTCAAATAATCGGTCTAGTTCCAAAAGATTGCCACTTACTCTAGTTGATTGATAGACAATCCTTTTGCCTTTAAATTTTAACAACGTTAAAGGCTTTTTTCTTTCTCGGATATTTCCTATGTCTTCAGGTGCCAATTCTAACAGCAAATGGTGTAAATGTTTAATTGCTTCATGGGAAATCAGCATTTTATGGATGCCTTGTTTTTCAACATTTTCAATACCATTATAAACCACTTGACCATCTTTGAAAATCCACAGATCATAAACAGGACAACTGTTTAAGCATCTACCTTTCGACAAACTTATAAAAGCATCTTTAATATTATAAGATTGCTTTTGTTTCTTTGTAAAATATGTGGTCAATAAAGTCATACCAATTCTTTAATTTAAGTCTATCACCATCATGAGTTAGTAAATTTGCGCCAAAGACTTATCGATTTGGGGTAACTGCTTTGACGCAAACTATCTAACTTAATTTTTACAGATTATCAAACCTGAAAATTATATCTCGCAACTCTTCGAATGGCATAGATATAAAATACCCTTTAAAAGGTAGGTAAACTTAGGTAGATTTGGAATTTGGGACATTTTTACCGGAAACTTAAAGGGGCAATTAAGCATCCGGTTATATCTATAACAGTTTAAAAAAGAAACACCCTACTTTTTAGTTTAATTTTTTTATTTTTGAGATATTAGCTTTATTTATTATAGGTGTAATATGAATAATGAAACCAAATCTGTTTGTGAGGAAAAAACCTATAAATCACTTTTCGATACCCATTCAAAAACACTGTTCAATTTTATTTACTATAAATGTGGGGACACAGAACAGGCAGAAGATGTTGTTCAAGAAGCTTTTATCAAGCTTTGGAATAATTGCAGCAATGTCATTTTTGAAAAAGCTAGATCATTTTTGTTTACTGTTGCGAGAAACATTTTTTTAAATGAAGTCGCACATAAAAAAATTGTGCTTCAGCACAAATTAAATTTAGGGCCCGACAGGACAGATGAAACGCCACAGTTTTTAATGGAGGAACAGGAGTTCATGGTAAAATTAAAAAAAGTAATAGCCGATTTACCTGAAAAGCAACGCGAAGTGTTTTTGTTGAGTAGAATAGACAAAAAAAAATATTCAGAAATTTCAGATATACTGGGGATTTCTGTTAAAGCTGTAGAAAAGCGAATGAGCCAAGCCTTAATTATATTAAGGAAACAACTTGGCGATATATAATAAAGTAGGGTAAATTATAATTCAATTGTTTTAATAAGTAAGAGCATTTTAAAAATGGAAAATCATAATCAAGACGAGACTTTTTTGGCACGTTGGATTTCTGGTGAACTTACCACAGAAGAACTGAACGAGTTTAAAAAATCCCAAGATTATCATGTTCTCAAAAGAATAAATGATGCTTCTCAAAGATTGGAAACACCAAAATTTGACGAACAAGCCTTATTCAATAGGTTGAAAAATAACAGGACAAATCTCACAAAAGAAGACAAAAAGGCTATAAAACTTATACCCAATTGGGCTTATGCTGTTGCGGCATCAGTTATTATTGCGTTAGCTCTTTTTTATTCCTTTAATGTCGAGTCTCATTTTAAAACAGGATTTGGTCAGCAATTGGCCGTAGTACTTCCTGATAATTCCAAAGCACAACTCAATGCAAATTCAGAATTGGATTTTAAATCCATAAACTGGAAAAATAATCGAGAGTTAAACCTTAAGGGCGAAGCCTTTTTTGATGTTGAAAAAGGTCAATCCTTTAAGGTGTATACGGATGATGGTATTGTAGAAGTGTTGGGAACAGAATTTAATGTGATTTCAAGAGCACATTACTTTGAGGTGAGGTGTCAGGAAGGTAGTGTAAAAGTTACAAGTAAAGCGGCAAATGATGAAGTTGTTCTGTTGCCCGGTAAAGCCGTTAGAATTGTAAACAACAAATTAGAAAAATGGGATTACAATATAAATGAGCCCAATTGGTTAATGGGCGAAAGCACGTTTCAAAATACTCCAATTTCACAAGTCATAATTGCACTTGAAAATCAATTCGAAATTACTTTTGATACGTCTAATGTAAATTTATCGGACCGGTTTACAGGAGGGTTTACGCATAAAGATTTAAATCTTGCCCTAAAAACGGTGATGATTCCTATGGATATTTCCTATTCTGTAGACAACAACAAAATTATTCTTAAGAATTCAAACAACTAAAACCGAATTACTATTAATTTTAGCGATATTATTCTAAATTTATAATGTTATTAGAATTAACAGATAGTAAATGAAGTTTAAGCTAACCATTTTCATTTTTTTAGTGCCATTTTATATGGTGTCCCAAGAAAAGGCATCGGTTCAATATACAAACACACCATTAAGCCAAGTTTTTATTGATATTGAAAAGAAATTTAACATTAAACTATCTTTTAATTCGGAGATTGTCAATGATCAATTTATCACATTTCAACTAGAAGATGCCACTTTAGATGAGTTTTTGACCGCTATTGAAACACAAGTAAATATTGAGTTTAGAAAGGAATCTGAACGATATTATGTCATAAAAAAAATACCCGAAACCAATCTCACCAGCACGCAACAACTTCAAGAAGTTGTTATCAAAGAATATTTGACCACTGGAATTAGTAGAGAACATGAAAACGCTTCCATATTGGTTTCACCAAAAAAATTGGGGATCTTACCAGGATTGACCGAACCTGATGTGCTTCAGAGCATTCAATTATTGCCCGGTGTTCAAAGTCCGACAGAAACAGCTGCGGGGATTTATATTAGAGGAGGCACTCCAGATCAAAATTTAGTGCTTTGGGATGGAATAAAAATATACCACTCCGGGCACTTTTTTGGAACCATTTCGGCTTTTAACCCATACATCACAGAAGATATTAAACTTTATAAAAGCGGTACAAAAGCGCGTTACGGCAACAGAATTTCAGGAGTTATTGACATTACTTCCGATCATGACATACCTAGAAAAATTGAAGGAGGGTTTGGTTCCAATATGACCCATGCAGATGCTTATTTAAGGGCCCCAATAGGCAAATCCAGTGCCATAATAGTTTCCGCCAGACGCTCTATTAATGATGTGTTTAATACGGAAACCTTCAGAAATTTGGCAAAAAGAGTGTTTCAGGACACAAAGATTTCTGAAGGGAACAAGGTTTTTGAAGATGATGAGGTAACAAACACAAAAGACCTTTTTTACTTTACCGATTTCACGCTCAAAGCTATTGCAAAGCCTAACGACAATAATGAAATTACAATCAGTAGTTTGTTTACAAAAAACAAATTGGACTATGGGTTTTTAATAGAAAAATATGATGAAGCTTCTCAGGACCAATTAGGCATTGAAAATCAAGGCACGAGTATTAAATGGGATCATGATTATAGTAAATCTTTATCACATACTCTAAGTTCCTATTATTCAAAATTCGATTTAAGCTATGTTGGAAGCAATAGTATTACGGATGAATTTAACGACCAACTATCCAGGGATAATATCATTGATGATTTTGGTGTAGCTTATGATTTAGATTGGGATATTAATGACATATCATCCATTGGTCTTGGATACCAATTTTCATCTTCCAAAGTTAAGTATGTGTTAAAATTTGAAGACAGTGAGAGTCCTGAAGACAATTTTGACAAGTCCAATATTGAAACCAATAATATACAGGCTCTTTATGTTGACTATAAATTTAGAATAAAAGACAAATGGTTAGTAAATTTAGGATTGAGAACAAATTATTTTTCGGTATTGGATAAATTCTTTGTTGAGCCCAGGCTTCAATTTGAAGCCAAGTTAAGTCCGTTTTTTAAGTTTAAAGCTTCAGGCGAAAGTTTGCACCAAGCAGTAAGCCAAGTTGTTGAATTCAGTACAAAATCGTTTGGTTTGGAAAATCAGATTTGGGTAATTTCAGATGACAGTACAATACCCGTTCTTAAAAGTATACAATTGACATCAGGTCTTGTGTTCAATAAAAATGGGTGGAACATAGATTTGGAAGGATACTATAAAAATGTCAAAGGATTAACATCGATTACCTTGGGCTTTGAAAATGTGGACGATTTTTTTTCTAGAGGGAAGAGCAATGTTCTTGGCTTGGAGCTGTTAGTTAAAAAGAAAATTCAAAATTACCGAACTTGGCTAAGCTATTCCATGGTAAATAACGACTTTACTTTTAACAATATCAACAATGGTGATTCATTCCCGGGCAATTCAGATATTACACACCAATTAACTTGGTCGCATACCTATGAATGGAAAAGCTTTGATGTCTCATTGGGATGGAATTTAAGAACAGGAATACCCTATACTAAAGCCATAGGAATAAAGGATACACCAAACGGGTCTGTTATTGAATTTGAAAGAACAAATGGAGACCGTTTGCCAAATTATCACCGGTTGGATATTTCTACCACCTATAAATTTAACATTTCCAAAAATGATCAATGGAAGGGAAAGCTGGGTTTTTCACTTTTAAACATTTACAATCAGAAAAATATTTTAAGCAGGACATACGAAAAAAGACAAAGCAATACAGATGCCAGCGAGGTGTTGCGAGAAATCAATAAAATATCATTGGGCATAACACCAAATCTTGTTTTAAGACTTGAATTTTAATGTATAAACGACAACCCATATATCTTAAATGGATTGTCTTGCTGATTTTTTATGAAGTAAACGGGTGAGCTTGATTGACAAATCGGTCAGTATGATTTTAGAATTCCCGTTACGCTCAATATGGTAAATGGCATCCTGCAATTCGTCACAAATTTCCAAAATATTGGAATCATGGACATAGGGGGCAAAATTTTCGAGCTTAAAACCACTTGTTCTTGGTTCAAGATAGACAAGATCACTTGCATTGTAGTTCAATAATAAAGCTTGCCTAAAAAAGTTTAAACAGAACTGAAGGAACTGCTTTTGGGTCTCCCTTCCAGTTTTTGAAATATCATCACTCCATAAAATCAGATCATGTACGGCACTTTTATTTCCTTTAGCCTTAAATGCACTACGTATCCAAAAAACAAACCATTCTTCAAACTGCAAATCTTCCGAATCCTGATAGACCAAATCACAGGCTTTGTTGTAATTGCCATTGGCTTGGTGTGCAATTTTTAAGGCTACAGATTCTTCCAACTGATATTGTTTAAGGAGCGCATTTTTAATAACTTCTTCAGCCAAAGGCGGAAAATGTAATATCTGACAACGCGACTTGATGGTAGTAATAATTTGTTCTTCATCTTCAGCAATAAGTATAAAAACAGTCTTATTCGGCGGTTCTTCAATGAGCTTAAGAAGCTTGTTTGCGGCTGCAGCATTCATTTTTTCCGCCATCCAGATCAGCATAATCTTATAACCGCCCTCATAAGCTTTGAGAGATAATGACCTTACTATATCTTGAGCCTCGTCAACACCTATTTGCCCCTGCTTATTATCCACACCAATTTTTTTATACCAATCAAACAAATTTCCATAAGGTTGTTCTTTTAGCAATTCCCGCCACGCTTCCATAAAATGATTGGAAACGGGATGACTTTTAATTTTATCATTAGTTGCCACGGGAAAAGCGAAATGCAAATCGGGATGTGAAAATGTCTTAAATTTTAAATTACAAGCCTCATCCATTTCTGAATTTTCCCCGCTATTTTTATAGCACAACAAATAGTGTGCATAGGCTATAGCCATCATCAATGTTCCTGAACCTTCAGGACCTATAAATAGTTGAGCATGGGGCACTCGTCCATGAATGGCACTTTGTATTAAATGGTTTTTTATGTGCTCTTGACCTAATACGTTTGAAAAAAACATGAACAAATATAGTAGAATTGGCCATCACATATGCAGTAAAACCAAATAATAAAACGCTTTATCGAATTTTTTAACACCTTGTTGCAATAAAACTAAATAAAAGGTTGGTTATCGAGTTTTGTGCCATGCCCATCCATTTTTATTTTAGATTTGAGTCCCTCATTAATCTATTAGTTTTGAATTAGTTAAGATTTAGGCCATGAAAAAAACTACTTTACTTACGCTGTTGTTGACCACTAGCGCATTTTATTTGCGGGCGCAAAGTGTCGTTCAAGATTTTGACAATAATGGTAAAAGCAATTGGAACTATACGACCAACATCCCCTTTTATTCATTAAACAACGGTACAGATATTTGGGCAAAAAAAGGAGAAAATGCAAGAATACCCGCCGCTTATTCAGGTACTACCTTTCTTGCGGGACGGGATATGGACAATCCTTATTCGGAAAGTGTAACAGGTATAGCGTCCCCAGAGCATATACTAAACTTTGACCCAGTTTATATTGGAGGGTTAAAAGCCGAAATATCCTTCAGGGTTCATTATGTTGGGATAGATAAAGGAGATTATATCTATTATCAGGTAGCATATAATAATGGTACTGGATGGTCTTCTTACGATTATATGGAAAATATTTTTAAAACCACCCAAAACGGCAATTTTAATTCACAAGGATGGGAAGAGTTCAAGCACACCGTACCATCGGGATATAATTTTGTGAGAATGCGGCTTGTGGTATACCAAAATGGAAATGAGTATTTAGGTTTTGACGACTTTCAAGTCAAAACGCAAACACTATCAACGGATAAGAATGTAATTGATGGATTTACCTTTGGACCCAATCCAACAAAAGGAGCCTTAAGGCTTAAAGCAAATGTTATTTTGGACAGAGCAACTATTTATAATATTTTAGGAAAGGAACTCATAAGTGTCAATGGAAGCTCAAAGGAAATGAATTTAGATTTAACTCATTTTTCAAGTGGAATATATCTTGTCAGAGTAAAATCTGGAGAAACCACCCAAACCATAAGGGTAATCAACAGGTAAATTTTTAGTTGAAAAGAAAATCAACAATCCGAGTAATTTTATATGAAGTTACTCGGATTGTTCGTTTATATTTGTTGTTTCAAAACTTTGTTAATTACAATTGGACAGGAGTTTAATGCTTAGTTTTAGATCTTTCCGCAAAATACTTTAAATTATTAATTGCAGATGAAAACCCTTAACGACATCAACTTTAAAAATAAAAAAGCACTGATCAGAGTAGATTTTAATGTACCCTTGAATGAACATTTTGAAGTTACAGATGACACCAGAATAGTTTCGGCCAAGCCTACAGTCACTAAAATTCTTGAAGATGGGGGGAGCTGTATTTTAATGTCCCATTTAGGAAGGCCAAAAGGTGTTCAAGACGAGTTTTCGCTGCTGCATATTGTTTCTAAAGTTGAAGATGTTTTGGGTGTAGAGATCAAATTTGTCAATAATTGTGTTGGTGCGGAAGTTGAAGAAATTGCCAAAAATTTGCAGTCAGGAGAGATTTTACTTCTTGAGAACTTAAGATTCCATAAAGAAGAAGAACAAGGCGATGTTAATTTTGCCAAACAGCTTTCAAACTTAGGTGATGTGTATGTTAATGATGCCTTTGGCACCGCACATAGAGCTCATGCGTCCACAACAATTATTGCCCAATTTTTTCCAGACCGAAAGTGTTTTGGATATTTAATGGCCCAAGAGATTGAAAGCATCGACAAAGTAATGAAAAAAGGAAAAAAACCTGTTTTGGCTATTCTTGGCGGCGCAAAAGTGTCCTCAAAAATTACGATAATAGAGAATATTTTAGGAAAGGTTGACCATTTAATTATTGGGGGCGGAATGACATTTACTTTTGTGAAAGCCCAAGGCGGACATATTGGCAACTCAATATGCGAAGACGATAAAATGGATCTTGCCTTGAGTATCTTGGAACAGGCCAAACAAAAACATGTTCAAATTCATTTGCCTGTTGATGTGGTAGCAGCAGACGTTTTTAGCAACGATGCCAAAACCCAAATTATGGATGTTTATCGCATTGCTGATGGATGGCAAGGTTTGGACGCGGGGCCAAAATCGCTAGAAAATTTCCATAACGTAGTAATGCAATGCAAAACCATACTTTGGAATGGACCACTTGGTGTTTTTGAAATGGGAAATTTTGCCAAAGGAACCATTGCATTGGGCAATTTTATTGCTGAAGCCACAAAAAACGGAGCCTTTTCTTTAGTGGGCGGCGGAGATTCTGTTGCGGCAGTCAAAGAATTTGGGTTTGAAGACAAGGTAAGCTATGTAAGTACAGGAGGCGGGGCTATGTTAGAAAGCCTTGAAGGCAAAACACTTCCAGGAATTGCTGCAATTTTAGATCAGCAGACAACTTAATATGTTAAAAGCGATAATACGGCTTTCATTTTAACTAAAAAAATACGATTTTAGCCCCTCTGCCGTTGTCAGATAAAGATGCCACAATGAATAAAAAAATTAAGATAGTATCGCTTTGCATAGTGTTCTTATGTGAATTGGGTATTGCCCAAAAGGCAGCACAAACAAAAACAACTTCTACAAAGGATACTATAGTTGACGGAAGAATCGTGGGCAAACAAACCATTTCTCCCGTAGCGGATTCCTTGGAAATAAATACGCTGGAAGATTATCAACCGGCTACGGAAATTGACCAAAAATGGATTGAAGAACTATATAACAATAGTTTGTTTGATAGTATTTATGATTCAGTTTCAGAGCTGTCTTATGAAAACGTTGAGTATCCAGAACTTCCAACGGATACTCTAAAGGCAAGGCTTGAAGCCCTCAACGCAAAAACCCCATTTAATATTGAATACAACCCTTCTCTGGAGAGTGTCATAAAATCGTATTTAAAAAACAGAAGAGAACTTTTACAGCGTCTTATGGTACTAAGCGAATTTTATTTTCCTCTGTTTGAAAAGGAACTCGACAAATATGAAATTCCTCTGGAACTTAAATATTTAGCTGTAATAGAGTCTGCATTAAAACCTAGGGCAAGATCCAGAGTTGGGGCAACAGGTCTTTGGCAATTTATGTTTGCAACTGGCAAAATGTATGGATTGAATGTAAGCAGTTACGTAGATGAACGTAGCGACCCCATTAAATCAACGGATGCGGCAAGTAAATATTTGGCCAAATTATATGAAATATTTGGCGATTGGGATTTAGCTTTAGCGGCCTATAATTCCGGACCTGGTAACGTCACTAAGGCCATAAGGCGGTCTGGCGGATATCAAAACTACTGGAATATCCGACCATTTTTGCCTCGTGAAACCGCAGGATATTTACCAGCTTTTTTGACAACCATGTATATTTTTGAATATGCAGAGGAACATGGTTTCAAAAAAATTAAACCAGATTTTAGATACATGGAAACCGATACTGTTCGTATCAAGCAGATGATTACTTTAGACCAGGTTTCCGAATTATTGGATGTTCCAATGGAAGAACTACAATTCTTAAATCCTTCATATAAACTTGACATCATCCCTTATATCAAAGATGAAGATTATGTGTTGAGATTGCCCAGACATGCCATCGGGAAATTTGTAAACAACGAAGAGCAAATTTATACCTATGTCAAATCGGAATTTGAAAAACGGGAAAAACCTTTGCCTCAGTTTTTTGATTCGGATACTAAAACGGTATATAGGGTCAAATCTGGAGATTATCTTGGCAAAATTGCCAGAATTTATGGTGTTAGGGTCAGTCAAATAAAACAATGGAATGGTTTACGGAGCAATAATTTATATATTGGGCAGCGTCTTACAATTTATCCAAGAAACCCTTCAACAAATGTTTCTGTTGCATCACAAAAAACGGCACCTAAAACCATTGATATCAATGGCAAAAAAACCTATAAGGTCCAAAAGGGAGACTCACTTTGGAGCATATCACAAAAATTTTCAGGAGTTTCTGTTCAAAATATTAAAGATTGGAACGATATTAGTGGCACTAAATTAACAGTGGGCATGACGCTTATTGTTTCTGAATAAGGATTTAAAATTAATACATGAAAAAAAGTTTATTGCCTCTTTTTGTTGCATTTTTATTGATAAGTTGTAATGAAGGGGGCTCCCAAAAGCAAAGATACGTTTCTGAATCGTCAGGAAACATAAACAATCTATCAGTTATTGTTGATAATATTTTATGGGAAGATACAGTTGGTGAAGCCATTCGTAATGTATTGGCTGCACCACTTGAGGGCTTGCCACAGGATGAACCCATATTTTCGTTAAGCCAAATGCCCACACAGGTCTTTACGGGTTTTGCAACAAAAAACAGAACGGTTCTTAAGATTGAAAAAGACAAACTTGCAGCAACAGCCATTTTAAATGATGTGTACGCAAAGCCACAAACTGTTGTTGTAGTTTCGGGAAAAACAAATGCTGAAATTATAGACCAGGTCAACACAAACGCCGAAAAAATTGTAGCAGCTTTTAAGAAAACTGAAATAAAGGAACAACAACGGCGCATAGCACTTTCCTTATTTGATGATACGCCCTTAAAAGAAAATCTGGGGATCAGTTTGAAATTCCCAACAGCATATAGAATAGCTAAAAAAGAAGATCATTTTTTTTGGATAAGAAAGGACATTAAAACAGGAATAGGAGCGGGAACAATGGATATTTTAGTTTATCAAGTAGCTCTTAATGCCATAAGAAAAGGAGACAGTGCGGTCACTGATATTGTAAGGCTGAGAGATTCCATTGGGGAAAAGTATATTGAAGGGCGTTTGGAAGGCACCTATTTGGCAACAGAAAAAGCCTATGCACCATATATATTTGAGACCATAATTGATAATAAGCCAACGTTGGAAACCAAGGGCATTTGGGATGTTAAAAATGATTTTATGTCTGGCCCGTTTATAAATTATGCCATTGAAGATAAAGTTAACAACCGATACGTTGTCATTGAAGGTTACGTATTTGCCCCTTCAGTAGAAAAACGTGATTACACTTTTGAACTGGAGGCGATCATTAGGTCTGTAAAATTTAAATAAAAAAGGCCAACTTTTAAGTTGGCCTTTTTTATAAAACGCAAAATCTTTTATTCTTTTTTGTCAGAAGATTTGTCTTCATCTTTACTGGCATCCTTAAATTCTTTAATGCCACTGCCCAAACCCCTCATGAGCTCAGGTATTTTTTTGCCACCAAATAAAAGCAAAACAACCAAAACAACTAAAACAATTTGCCATGGGCCAATCGCTAAAAACATATGTGATGCTATCATAATTTTATAATTTGAAATACAAATTTAGTAATTAAACTTCAATTTTAACGTTTAAAAGCAAACTTTAACCTACCGAACTTTAACTTGAGCTTATTTTATTTAATTTTGTCTTATAATGACTGAGAAGAAAAAAGAAAAAAGATTTGCAAAAAAACTACTTCATAAGTACCGTTTGGTAATTTTAAATGAAGACACTTTTGAAGAGCGTTTTGCCATAAAATTGACCCGCTTAAATGTATTTGTTATTGTGGCATTATCTTCAATCTTATTGATTTCAGGCACTATTTTTCTAATAGCATTTACAACTTTAAGAGAATATATTCCCGGGTATTCCTCAACGGCTTTAAAGCAACAGGCAACGGAATTAAATTACAAGGCCGATTCCCTTCAAGAGGTCATTAATATGAATCAGCAGTATTATGAATCCATAAAAAAGGTACTTACCGGCGATGTTAAAATGGTCGAGTTCAATAAAGATTCAATAATAGATGCGGCTAAAATTGAAAATCAAGCTATAAATTTAACACCTACCAAGGAAGACTCTTTATTGCGAAATCTTGTTGATAAAGAGGACAAGTATAATATATTTGAAACTGCGATACCTTCATCCAATTTGGTATTGTTTCCACCGGTCAACGGAACGATTTCTGAAAGTTATAACGTAGAAGAAAAACATTATGCAATCGATATTGCAGTGGCAAAAGACACACCAGTTAAAGCTACTGCAGATGGAACCATAATTTTTGCCGAATGGACAGCCGAAACAGGATATGTGGCCATTATTGAACATAGTAACGAGTTGATATCCGTTTACAAGCACAATGCTTCATTGACCAAAAGGCAAGGCGATTTAGTAAAGGCGGGCGAGGTCATTGCCATGGCCGGAAACACAGGAGAACTTACTACTGGGCCACATTTACATTTTGAACTTTGGAGCAGGGGTTATCCTGTTAACCCAGCAAATTTTATTGACTTTAAATAATGCTATCCATAAAATCAGCTTTAGCCAAACCTTTTGCAGCGCAAATAAAAAGACAAATTTTAAAATGGGCCAACAATCCCGTTGAAACACAACAAAAAGTATTTCAAAGCTTAATTAGTGGGGCAACAACAACTGAATTTGGTAAAGATCATGACTTTATGAGTATAAATACACATAAAGATTTTGTGAGTCGGGTTCCCATTCGTGATTACGAAGAGTTAAAACCATATATTGAAAAGGTGGTTGCTGGAGAGGAAAATATCCTTTGGAAAGGAAAGCCGTTATATTTTGCCAAAACATCAGGAACAACTTCAGGCGCTAAATACATTCCCATTACAAAGGAGAGTATGCCAGCACATGTTGAAGCCGCCAGAAATGCGATTTTAATGTACATCGCCGAAACAGGCAACAGCAAATTTGTGGATGGCAAAATGATTTTCCTACAAGGTAGTCCAATTTTGGACAAAAAAAATGGAATTCAACTTGGAAGACTTTCTGGAATAGTTGCACATTATGTCCCAAAATATCTACAGAAAAACAGAATGCCTTCTTGGGAAACCAATTGTATTGAAGATTGGGAAACCAAAGTTGATGCCATTGTTGAGGAAACCTTGACCGAAAACATGACCGTCATTTCCGGAATTCCATCTTGGGTGCAGATGTATTTTGAAAAAATCCAGCAAAAAACCGGTCAAAAAGTTGGAGAAGTTTTTAAAAATTTCAACCTCTTCATTTTTGGAGGGGTCAACTATGAACCTTATAAGGCAAAATTTGAGAACCTTATTGGAAGGAAAGTTGACAGTATAGAACTATATCCTGCCAGTGAAGGTTTTTTTGCTTTTCAAGATCAACAAAACGAAAGAGGGATGTTGTTGCAGTTAAATTCCGGCATTTTCTACGAGTTTGTAAAAGCCGATGAGTTTTTCGATAAAGACCCCAATCGCATCACAATTAAAGATGTTGAAATTGGGGTAAACTACGTTATGGTTATTTCAACTAATGCTGGGCTTTGGGCCTATAACCTAGGAGATACTGTAGAATTTACCTCAACAAATCCGTATCGCATCATCGTTACTGGAAGAATAAAGCATTTTATTTCCGCGTTTGGCGAACATGTTATTGGCAAGGAAGTGGAACAAGCACTTCAAAACGCCATAAAAGGAACCGACATTCAGGTTTCCGAATTCACTGTTGCTCCTCAAATTAATCCAACTTCAGGATTACCTTTTCATGAATGGTTTATTGAGTTTGAAAAAGAACCCGAAAACATTTCAGATTTAGAAAAGCTAATTGATGCTTCGGTACAAAGCCAAAACAGTTATTATTTTGATTTGATAAAAGGAAAGGTTTTAAGGGAATTGAAAATTACTTGTATTAAAAAAAATGGGTTTCAAGAGTATATGAAGTCTATTGGAAAATTGGGAGGGCAAAACAAAATTCCCAGACTATCAAACGACAGAAAGATAGCCGATGTGCTTTCAAAACTTAATTTGACCAAATAGTATTATCTTTGCGGACTAAATAGTGTTGATATGGACAATAAGAGACATCATGAAAGAACGAGAGCACAAGAAAGCTCAAATGCCATTGAAAGAATGTACATTACCATGCGGCATTTATTTAATCGCGGATTTTATAAACCCATGGGCGTTTCAGGAGAAACCTTACGAGAAGCTCTTTTATTGCTACGCCCAGAAATTTATGGTTCAATAGGAGAAGAAAAGGCAGAGTTAGAAGGCTTGCTTTATGTTATTGATAGACTTCCCCAAGGCATTGAGGAGTGCACTTTCATAAATCTTACCAGCGACGAAGGGTATAGCAACTCGCATTTTAAGCCGATTATTCCTCCTAAGCGCCGAAGAAATTGTTATCGCATCGACGATGAGCAAATAAATATTGAAATCACAAGAGGACGTTCAGAAATCTATGATATTTTGACCCATCTAACCTTTCTTTTTGTGGAGTCGCATAAAATTAGCAAAC
>DASWKU010000435.1:0-2447 GCA_036396455.1 Flavobacteriaceae bacterium | reverse complement strand
GATGCATGAAAAATTTTCATTTGAAGGCAAGGTTCTAGGGCCTGAAATGTTTTTCCTCTATGTTAACAGTGTCAATGGTAATCTTCCAATAATTATAGAAAATAGTGAGATGACCATTGATATTGATAAAGACAATCTTGCGTCTTCAATTGTTCATGGGTCAAAAACAAACGAAGCATTAAATGCCTATAATGAACAATTGAAGGGTCTCAATGATAAACGTCGTGAAATTAGCTTGGCGTTAAGGGAAGCCGCTCAAACAAATGATAATGAAAAAACAGCTTTGCTTAACAAGGATCTTGCCGAGATTAACTTACAAATGGCGAATAAACCATTTGAATTCGTTCAGGATCATGGGGATAATTTTTATTCATTGATCCTGTTGGAATCGATGTTAAAAAGAAAAAATGAAGACCTTCAAAAAGTCATAGATACGTATCAAGGATTGGATGAAACCCTAAAAGCATCAACAAAAGGGAAAGAAATTTTGGCACAAATTGAAAATATTAAGATAATTCTTGAAGCTCAAAAAAGGACCGAAATAGGCGAAATTGCTCCTGAATTCTCTGCTCCTACACCTGAAGGTAAAATGTTGGGACTTAATGACATTAAAGGTAAGGTCACTCTTATAGATTTTTGGGCAGCTTGGTGTGGACCCTGTAGAAGAGAAAATCCAAATATTGTAAAGGTTTATGAAAAATATCACGATAAAGGTTTGGAAATTATTGGTGTTTCCCTAGATGGAAACATGAGACAGACCGACCCAAAAGCGGCCTGGGTTAAAGCCATTGAAGATGATAGACTTACCTGGCATCAGGTTTCCAATTTAAATTATTTTAATGGACCCATTGCCAAAATGTATAATATTCAATCCATTCCTTCATCGTTTATTTTGGATGCTGAAGGAAAAATAATTGCAAAAAATTTGAGAGGTCCTGCTCTTGAAGCGAAAATAGCTGAGTTGTTGGATTAAAATAAGAGGTCATCCAAAAAAATTTTAGATTGTCAACCTGAACTCGTTTCAGGTTCTCATTAATATTAAAGGTCGATTTTAATGGATTCTGAAATAAATTCAGAATGACAGATTTACTATTTTTTAAACTTTTAGATTATAGCTTTCCTGCCTTATGCATGATGAACAAAATAAGGATAGGAATTGCCAACAGTCCAACCATAAGTAAATTGGTTTGGAACAACCAAGGTGCCAAAATAAGTGTTACAACATAGCCTCCAATGGCACCACCAAAATGGGCGTCGTGACCAATATTACCAAGCTGTCTTTTCATGCCATAAATGGAATAAAGCAAATACCCTATTCCAAACACATATCCTGGGATGAAAAAATTTATTTCCATATACGGTTCAAATAATATAGCTGAATAAAGAATTCCAGTAACAGCACCACTAGCCCCAACAGCACTATAATGATATTCGTTTTGGTGGAAGTAAAGAGAAAATAAATTCCCCAAAAGAAGACTTATCACATAAACTAACAAAAAATAAAAGCTATCCAAATAACCAATTACAATAGGTGCAAAAAAGTATAACGTAATCATATTGAACAACAAGTGTGTTGTGTCCACATGCAAAAAACCTGAAGAAAACATCCTTATTTGTTCTCCACGCCTTATACTTCCAATATTAAACTTATAGCGTTCAAAAAAACCATAATCCCCAAATCCTTTAAAGGACATCAATGCATTGGCTGCTATAATGACCATTGTAACTGCACTTAAATTACCCATTTACTCTTAACGTTTAACTAGATTAAACCTATATTTGTTGCAGCAAATCTAATATTAAAAAATGCAATTTCTAGTTTACATTTTGGTTTATCCTTTTTTATGGGTCATCTCCATTCTTCCTTTTAGGTTGTTATATGCTTTTTCAGACGGGCTCTACATATTGGTTTACAGGGTCTTTGGGTACAGAAAAAAAACGGTAAAGGAAAATTTGCGACTGGTTTTCCCTGAAAAATCAAAAGAAGAAATCAACACCATTACCAAAAAATTCTACCACCATCTATGTGATTTGATGGTTGAATCCATTAAATCATTGACGATCTCTGAAGCTGAGATGAAAGAGCGCATGGTTTTTTCTAATATTGAAGAAATCCATAAAATGGAAAAGCTCAATAAAAGTTTCGTTTTGATGTGTGCCCATTACGGAAGCTGGGAATGGATTTTTATTGTTCAAAAATACGTGAACCACAAAGGATATGCTATCTATAAACGCCTTGCCAACAAATACTTTGACCGATTGGTAAAACGAATAAGGGCCAAATACAACAGTTATTTAATTACCACTAAAGAAACCGTTCCGACTCTTATAAGTGCAAAACAAAATGGTGAACTTACTATGAATGGCTTTGCTTCCGATCAATCCCCAAAACCACAAAAAGCATTTTATTGGAGCGATTTTATGGGCATTAAAGTTCCTGTTCATAC
>DASWKU010000434.1:0-10483 GCA_036396455.1 Flavobacteriaceae bacterium | reverse complement strand
CTTTGCTATCAATGTTCTTTATAGCCTTCAAACTACGATCTACTCGTTCGGCATTGGCAACCAGTTTATTAATATATGCTTTTAATGGCTCTACATTATTTTTATATTCCTGAACTTTGGATCCTAAACTATCTAGAATTGTTTTAAATTTAATAGTCCCATTTCCATATTTATTCTCAAATTCAATACCTTCACTTTGTTGGTAAATAAGCCCTAAATAGATTTTGAAAGTAGTTTCATCTTCTATGAGAAGTTTTAAGGAATCGGAAGAAATCCAATATCTTTCTTTTTGTTTTGATCTAAGGGATTGGGAGACAAGGTCCAATACTTGAATACTTGGACTCAAATTTCGAATCGTTCTATCATTGAGGTTTTCATTTTTTAGGTCGGTCAAAACATCTCCCGGGTGTACACCGTTTTGAAGATTCTCTGCAATCAAAAGTGCATTATTAAAAATAACTTTGATAGTAGGATTTATGGTCAAGTAATGGTCAAGTTGACCTGAATTCAGAAGGATTCTAAGATTAGGAATGATTGTTTTTAAATCTTCCTGAAATGTTTCTCGCAACATGTTTGTATAGCCAGAAAAGTTGTATATCTCATCACCAATAGATGTCAATAATGAATGCGTTTTTGGGAATAAAATTCTCAGATCTTCCAAAGAATCCAGCTCTTTTTGAAATTTATCGAAGAAAGCAATACTCAACTCCTCTTTCGTACGTTTCACCAAAAATTTGGCCAGCCCATCGGCTATGTTGGTGACGTTGAGGCCACCTATATTATAGCTTTTAGATTGTTTTAAATTAATAACTTCACCATGAGCATCTTCCGCACCCTGTACCAGACCAAAAAAAGGATTAAGAGTTGAATCCCATTTACTTGAAATTTTATTTTGTGTGCGATTCTTTGCGGGTATAAGATATCGATTAATGATTTCATATCCTTCATCGTTGGTTAAAATAATATTCCCATCTGTATCCAGTTCATATTTGGATAGACTGATGGCGTCATAATATGGATTTTGAGAATAAGAAATATAGAAAACATTCAGCAAAAATCCAGTTGTAACTAAAATTTTTATGAGTTTATTTAGTTTTAATAATTGGCAATCCATTTTCATAATTGTTAAGGTTTTTAAATTCTTGTCTAAACTCTATTAGCGAATAACAGTGCTTATTTAGTGATTGAATGGTAGTCTGTTTGTTTATAATATTGGTGCCTGATGCCTTAAGTTCTGCAACAATGCCTGTAACAATAGCTGATGAAAAACTTGAACCGATACATTCCTCATATAATTTAAATGGATTATTACTTGTTGAAATAACGCTTAATTTTGGGAGAATGTAATCCAATTCATTAGGAACATTTAGGTTAGGATTCAAAATTTCACTGATTGGTAATGAACCAACTGAAATTATTTCGGAATTTCTGGCAGGGTTTCTAATCCCTGAGTTTAGAATTTCTTCATTTCCTGCTGCAGCTATTAATAGTTTAGTTGTTGTTAAATCGGTAAACAATTGAGAAATTTTGCTATATGCGTTTATAGGAAGGGAAAAGCTAAGATTTGCAATTTTGATATCAGGATGCTTCATAAGTTCGATAATGCCATTTTTCGCTAGTACTGAATTTGTATTCCCAATATTGTTTAACACTTTGATCGATAATATTGAGCAATCTGGACAAACACCAATAATTCCAACATCGTCATTATTGCATCCCCCAATAATCCCTGATACTTTAGTGCCATGCCCAAATTCATCTATATAATTAGGATCCGATTCGATAGGTTCTTTTTTGCTATTTAATAGAAATTTATTTTGATTGTCAAAATCTGGATGTTCTATAAATATTCCAGAGTCTAAAACAGCAATCTTGACATTAGATGGATTTTGAGGATCAATTTTTCGAAAAGTAAAATTTTTGAGCTTTATCAGATTACGAAAATCAATTGTTTTCTGCAACGATATATCTTGCTCTAAATTATTTTGACCAGATTTTATCCCACCACTCCAATAATAATTCCCTGCCTCGTCCTTGTACCAAGCATCGATGCCTTTATGTAGATCTCCGGGATAAAGGATGCCATCTACTTCGAGCTCACTACCCGGAGCTAGATATTGGTAACAAGGTGCATTCACGCTAGGTTTACCAACTCGAACATTAAGGTATTTTATAACTGTTACTTTCATTAGCCTACGCGTTTTACCTCATCATTGCCTTCCGTTCCAACTGATGTAGTTGAGGATGATTTTGTTTGAACGCTACCCCTTAATTTCATGAACTTATTTAACAGGTCAAACCAAAAAGGGGCACCAAGTGAAATGGCCAATGCCGTAAGAAACCAGCCCAATAAGCGAATTCCCCAAGATCCATCACCATTTGGTCTTAAAGAGTATTTTTTACAATTAGTTTTTTGAACAATACAATGTTTGCTCCATCCCAATGCCAAAAGGTCGGATGCATTCTTAAGGTCATTTTTTATTAGGCTATCTGCTTGATGCATCAAAGAATCTCTATGCCTTATCAGAGCTTCATATTTTTTTACTATTTGTTGTTGTTCTAGAATTTTTTTCACCGAGTCTATATCCTTCATTGCGGAAATTGTGGCTTTATTCAAGTTAAACTCTTCATTTAGGTTGGGATGAGTTGTAATAAAATTATTGGCTTGATTTATTAGCTGTGCCCTGATTTCTGGATCTGAAGAGAGCTTTTTTGCGATTGCAATGGTATCAACGTTGAAAATTATAGCTATGCCCAGCCCAACAACCAATAGTACAACCTGATTGTATTTTTTATACCATCCTGTGGTTCTTGACATAGTATCGTCGAACCATGTTTCGAGGAGTGATTTGAATTCTTCAACGTCTCCTTGAGCATCTACCCAAAGCGATCGGATTTGTTGCTTTGTTTTTTCGCCTATATTGAACAGTAATTTTTTCTCTCCTTTATCTTGTTCAGTATAGGGTTGGTTTGAGTGGGTTGGACCAAGCTTTTCTTCAATATAAGGACGTATATCCTCACCGACTTTTACACCTTCCCCGCGTAGTAAATCAATAATGGCTTTTGAAAAATTATTTTGAGTTAAATAGGAGGGTTTGCTATGCCATTTGTCTTCACCAAGACATTGTATTAAAGGATGACTGTAAAATGCTTCTGATAGTTCTCCTTTTCTTGTGAACTTGTAAGAGTTAAACGGAACAAATAAACGTCGCCAAGTTTTGAATTTATCCTTAAAGGCGTTATCACTTTTTTCAGGATCCTGTAACATTCGGGCTAAGGCCTTTTCAAGAATTTTTGCCCTAAAAGAAAGATTGGTTGCTATTATTTCCTGGATAATAGATGCAAGCAAACTGTATAGGAGAAAGATAAATACCAGCCCTATTACCACATCTAAAGCTACACTACCAGTCATGATGAATTAATTTTTAAATGTTATAATTAATTTTTCGAATGATATTCATGATTTCGGTTATATGTTTTGGTTCATTAATACCAATTAGAACCAAAAGAGGTCAATGCTTTTTTTAAAAGCATTAATACTCTTCTAAACACTATACCTGTCAGAGAAGGTTATGTCAAAACTTAAATCCTGTAAGCTACTTTGGAAAAGCATTACTTTTCTAGCTAAAAGTTCCATGTCAATTTAGGAATTATATCAACACAAAACAATACGTAATTCTACGTATTTTTAAGGAGTTAACGCAGTACCAATTTTTTGATGACTTCTTTACCTAAAGCTTCATTGAGCATGGCAATGATTTTTTCTTTGCCATAACTCAGTTCCTCGCGAAGCACACTGGAACTCAATTGGACATAAAGGGTATTTCGTTCCAGTTTTATGGCTGTGGTATAGTGATTGACACCATGTCCCATGATGTTTTCCCAAGCCTTTTGAACATTCACTTTGTCCAACCCACTTTGCAGTTTATGGGTTTCGACAAACTCTTTTAGGATATCACTGATTTTAAGATGCTCGTTATGGCGTTTGCTCATCATTGAGATTTAAAGGTTGAAAACGCTTATAAAGATAACGAACTTTGGCGTTATTTATAATGAGCAACTCATTTTCTGAAGCCGATACTATGGTTTCTTTCCAATGGGCGAACGGTGTGCTGTAATAGACGTTCAAACTGTCGTTTTCAATTTTTAGTTGAAAGGTTTCAACATCTTTTGAGGTTTGGTAGCCACCCACCAAGTTGGGCTTTAATTTTTTTCTAAACCCAGTCAAACTATCTGAAAGCGCTATATAATCTATGGTGTCATTATAGTCATAAATCTTTTTGCTGCCATCGGGAAGTGTGACTTCATGAATTTCCCAATAGCCTTCAAGAAATGGAATATACGCTTCAGGTTGCTTTGAACAATTCAGTAAAAGCAACATCAAAATCGAAAGGAACAACCGTTTCATAATCTGAAAATTTTGTAAGACTGATGGATTTGCTTTACTACATTTTCGGTGCGTTCGGGATGGGTATCGCTGATAAAAATTTGCCCAAAATGCTCGTCATCCACCAAACATATAATTTGTGCGACGCGCTGCTCATCCAATTTATCAAAAATATCATCCAACAATAAAATTGGGGTGACACCACTTTGTTGTTTCACAAAATCGAACTGTGCCAATTTCAGGGCAATCAAAAATGATTTCTGCTGCCCTTGACTTCCAAATTTTTTAATCGGGTAGGTTTCAATTTCAAAGTTTAGATCGTCCTTGTGAATGCCAACACTGGTGTAGTGCAAGGCCTTGTCCTTGTTGAGGTTTGTTTTTAAAAGTGTCATTAATTCCCCATCAAACAAGTCGCTTTTGTAGCTTAAATTAACGTCTTCATTGCCATTGCTTATGGCTTTGTACCGCAATTGAAAAATGGGGATAAAAGCTTTTAAAAATTCTTCCCTGGTTTTAAAAATGTCATTTCCATAACTCTGTAACTGTTCGTTGTAAATGTCCAAAGTTTGGGCATTAAAGGTATTGTTCAGTGCAAAATACTTGAGCAGGGCATTGCGTTGTGCCAACACCTTATTATAGCTGATGATGTTATTGAGATAGGTTTTATTGCTTTGTGAAATGACACTGTCTATAAATTTACGGCGGGTATCGCTGCCTTCAATGATTAAATCCCTGTCTGCCGGCGAAATAATGACCAAGGGAATAAAACCAATGTGGTCACTAAATTTTTCATAGACTTTACCATTGCGCTTGATGATTTTTTTTTGACCTTTTTTAAGTGAAACATTAATTTTTTCCTGTCGGCCTTCTTTATCAAAAACACCATCGATTACAAAAAAATCTTCATTGTGCTTAATATTTTGCATGGCAATGGGGTTAAAATAACTTTTGCCTAAGGACAAGTGGTAAATGGCATCCAAGACATTGGTCTTCCCTATGCCATTCTGCCCAACGAAACAATTTATTTTTGCATCAAAAGTAAAGGTTTGGCTTTCAAAATTTTTGTAGTTTATCAATGAAAGCGTTTTTAAAATCATAAATTAAAAATGAAAGTGGTAATTTTGGTTGATCTTTGCGGCAAAAGATGTGCAAATTATTGAAAAATAACAAATAATTTACCTTTTATTTACCAATAAAAATTTTATTTTTGCGGGCACAAATAGAGAATACATGGCAACTTATAAGAAAAGAGGATTTAAACCAAAAACAAAAGCTGAAAGGGAAGACGCTATTGAAAAACAATCGAAAACGGCTGAAGTTTTTCATACGTTGGATGAAAAGGCGTCAAAAACGGAAGAGTGGGCCATTAAAAACCAAAAATACATTTTTGTCATTGTTGGTTTGGCAGCCATAATTGTTTTAGGTTACCTTGGATACAAGAAATTTATTGCAGGACCTAAAGCCAGTGAAGCCATGAACGAAATGTTCACTGCCCAAAAATATTTTGATCAAGCGGTCAATGGAACCGAAAAGGATTCGTTGTACACCTTGGCATTACATGGAGGTGAAGGTAAGTTTGGCATGTTGGATATTGTTAGTGAATATAGCGGGACGCCTGCTGCCAATTTAGCGCATTATTATGCTGGAATGGCCTATTTAAATCTTAAGGATTATACCAATGCCATTACGTATTTGGAAGATTTTTCGAGCGATGATGTCATGTTGAGCGCCATTGCCAAAGGAGGAATAGGGGACGCTTTTGCACAGTTGAACCAACCTGAAAATGCCTTGGAATATTATGAAAAGGCCATATCGGTTTCAGATAACGAATTTACGGTACCTATGTATTTGTTTAAAGCGGGAAGCATTGCACTGCAAATAGGTGACCATACCAAAGCCTTAAAGTATTTTAAACGTATTAAAGACGAGTTTTCCACTTCAACCGAAGCAACCAATATAGATGTGTTTATAGGAAAGGCAGAAGCAAGCTTATAACATGGCAACCGAAAATCAAAATCTATCAGATTACGATAAAGACGCGATCCCAAATTCGAAAGGTTTTCGGTTTGGGATTGTTGTTTCAGAGTGGAATTCCAATATCACAGAACCATTGTTCCAAGGGGCTTATGATACATTAATTGCTCATGGCACCTTGTCAAAAAATATTGTGCATTGGCAAGTTCCAGGGAGTTTTGAATTGGTATATGGTTGCAAAAAAATGCAGGAACAAAATGTTGATGCCATCATTGCCATTGGCAGTGTCATTCAAGGTGAAACCAAACATTTTGACTTTGTCTGTGAAGCTGTTTCCCAAGGGATTAAAGACCTTAATGTACTGTACGATACTCCTGTGATTTTTTGTGTATTGACTGATAACACCTTGCAACAGGCTTTGGATAGGTCGGGAGGCAAACACGGAAATAAAGGCGTTGAAGCGGCCATAACCGCCATAAAAATGGCTGCCCTTCGTGAAAATTCATAAGCCCTATAAGTCGACAATTTTCACCAAATTGTTTTGGATTTCCATTTTTGGTTATTGGGTTCCCTTTTCAATTGTTAACAATTTTTAGGATTTCCAAAGTCATTTTTCTTTGTATTTTAAGTACATTTGAAGCAAAACAAAGACTAAAGTATTGTGACTTTATTCAAGCAGCGCAAAAACAAGCAATTTAAATATAAGCCAAGATTTCTTAAAGATGAGCATGAAGACCTTGAACGAGATTTGGAATCGCAATGGAAAGTGGTCAAGGCATCAAGCAAACGGAAGCGTAATATCTTTACTTCATTGCCCTTTTTGGTCTTATTTTTGATTGCCGTATTGGTATTACTTTATCTGTTAAATCAATACGAAACAACTTAATATTATGGGAATTTTTAAAGTCCGCCAGAACAAAAAATTTGATTATACACCCCGATACTATAAAGGTGAAGGAAATCCTTTTGAAATGAGGCACAAATTTGATGGTTTTCGTACGGCCACAGGTAATGTTAAGGGTTTGAAAACCAAATTCAACAATGCCATTAAAGATTATAGACACAATCCAGACCGATATGGAGCCAATAAGCGCGTGTTGATCATTATCGGGATTTTAATTTTAGTCTTTCTTTTTTTGATTGATTTCGATTTTTCCATTTTCTTTCAAAAGCGCTAATGGCAGACATTATCCAATTATTACCAGATCATGTTGCTAATCAAATTGCTGCCGGTGAAGTGGTGCAACGTCCAGCTTCTGTGGTCAAGGAATTGCTGGAAAATGCCATTGATGCCGAAGCGACCCTAATAAAACTTATTGTTAAGGATGCCGGAAAAACCCTGATTCAGGTCATTGATAATGGCAAGGGCATGAGCGCAACCGATGCGCGTTTGAGTTTTGAACGACATGCCACATCCAAAATCCGAACGGCTGAAGATTTGTTCAGTTTGCATACCAAAGGGTTTAGGGGAGAGGCCTTGGCCAGTATTGCCGCCATTGCGCATGTTGAACTGAAGACCAAACAAGAACATGAGGAATTGGGAACTCAAATTACGATTGAAGGAAGCCAAGTTGTATCGCAAGATGTTACTGTAACACCCCAAGGAACTGCCATTGCCGTAAAACATTTGTTTTTTAATATTCCCGCACGTCGCAATTTTTTAAAATCAAATACTGTGGAGCTTCGCCATATCATCGATGAATTTCATCGTGTGGCTCTTGTGCATCATAACATTGCATTTGTGATGTTCAACAATGGAAGCGAACTTTTTAATTTGCCTGCCAGCAATTATAGACAACGTATTGTAAACGTATTTGGAGGAAAGACCAACGAAAAATTGGTGCCTGTAAATGAAGCCACCGAAGTTTTAAAAATTATCGGATTTGTGGGCAAACCGGAATTTTCCAAAAAATCCAAAAACGAGCAGTTTTTGTTTGTCAATGATCGGTTTATAAAAAGTGCATACCTCAATCATGCCATTCAATCCGCTTTTGAAGGTTTGATAAAATCGGACTATCACCCGAGTTATTTTTTAAATCTTACAGTGGATCCAAAATCCATCGACATCAACATTCATCCTACCAAAACGGAAATCAAATTTGACGATGAGCATAGCCTTTATGCCATTTTGCGTTCGTCGGTAAAACACAGTTTAGGCCAGTTCAATATTGCACCGGTTTTGGATTTTGAGCATGATCCCAATCTCGATACGCCCTACCAATATAAAAATAAAACGGCCACCACCCCAATGGTTGAGATAGACAGGGATTTTAATCCGTTTAGGGAAGAAAAATCATCCAAAGGATTGTCAGGGCATTTTAAAAAGGAGCCTGTTGGGCAATGGGAAAGTCTTTATGTGGGATTGGAATCCAAAGGCACAAGGGCTGAACACGATTTTAGCGAAGTGGAATTTGAAAGTGAACACAAAGTGCATCGCATGTTTGATGATGATTCCGAAGAAAATGGGACACCGTCAACCTATCAATTTCAGAATAAATATATTATTAGTACCATCAAATCCGGGATGTTGATTATAGACCAATACCGCGCCCATCAACGTATTTTATATGAAAGTCTATTAAAAAACTTGACCATAAAGGAAGCCATGAGCCAACAGTTATTGTTTCCGTTGCAATTGCATTTTTCATTGGCCGAAATGAACATTATAAAACAGCTAAAAGAAGATTTGGAACACACAGGCTTTATTTTTTCGAAGATTGATGACGATACGGTTGAAATTACAGGCGTGCCCATTAATGTGCCGGAGCGTGAAATTTCCATTATTTTGGAATACCTTATCAACGATGTCGAACAAGAAATTCCGGATACCAATTTTAGTGCTGTTGATTTATTGGCAAAATCCATGGCCAAAAGTTTGGCCATAAAACGGGGCCAACCCTTAAGCCATTTGGAACAGGAACATTTGGTCAACAGTTTGTTTGCCTGTAAGGAACCCACAGTTTCACCAACCAACCGAGCCACGTTTATCACCTTGAGTGTTGACGAGCTCGACAAAAAATTTATGTAAGTTATGATGGGAATCTCCAATACGGTCAAGCATTTGATCATCATCAATGTGATTGTGTTTATAGGAACCATATCCATTGATAATGGCCATTTGTTCAATCAATTATTTGCGCTTTATTTTCCAAAAAGCGATTTATTTGAACCTTGGCAAGTAGTAACACACATGTTCATGCATGGAGGGTTTATGCATATTTTCTTTAACATGTTTGCACTTTGGATGTTTGGTTCGCCCGTGGAATATCAATTGGGAGCCAAAAAGTTTTTGTTTATCTATTTTTCGGCAGGATTGGGAGCAGTATTGTTCCAGTTAGGGTTTTATTATTTTGAATTTTTTGCGTCTTTACAAAATATTGCTGATTTGAATATGGGAAATGAATTGATAAATAGAATCATCAATATTGATGCAGCAGATGGCAATATGATTAAGGGTGAATTGTTGGCAAGACAAATGCAACCAATTCTTACAGAATTTAACTATAACATCAACCAAATCGATGCCAATTCGTTTAAGGAATTGTTCAATATGAACGTCATCACCAGAAGTTCAATGGTAGGAGCATCTGGCTGTATTATGGGCATTTTGGCGGCTTTTGGAATGATGAACCCAGAGGCCAAACTGATGTTGATATTTTTGCCCATTCCCATTAAGGCCAAATATTTTATTCCGGGAATTATTATTTTGGATTTAATTTCTGCACTTTCCGGCCAATCGTTCTTTAGTCCAAGCAATACGGCTTATATGGCGCATGTGGGTGGTGCCTTGACAGGATTCTTTGTCATGTGGTATTGGAGAAAAAATCAATTCAACAAAAACCGTTGGAACTAAATGACGTCGCTTGCGCAGGACATAAAGGACAAATTAAAGCGCCTCAATGTATTTGAAAAGATTATTGTCATAAATGTGATCATCTTTATTGTAGGTTGGCTTATTTTTAGGATACAAAACTTACATAATGAAGAAAGCTTGGCTTGGTTGGAATTGCCCAAAAACTTTTCAGAGTTTATAACCAAACCTTGGTCTATAGTCACTTACGGATTTATACATTATGGTTTTTTTCATATTCTGTTCAATCTTTTGGTGCTTTATTTTGTGTC
>DASWKU010000433.1:0-2536 GCA_036396455.1 Flavobacteriaceae bacterium | reverse complement strand
TTCCAATATGACCTGAATGGAACTCACCGCCCTAAACTTATTGTATAGCGGAACATAGTCGATAAATAAGTCTGTTAGAAATGGTAGATTTTTTCCATAAGATAACAACAAAGACAACATTGCACCTCCAACAAGCCACCATTTTAAGCGTCCCTTGACCAAAAACAATGCAAGAACAAATAAAAATAAAACTACTGCACCAATATAGGCTGGAGCTTCAACAATGGGCTGGTCTCCCCAATAGGTTGGAATTTGTTTGGTCTGGTCCAATGCCTGAACAGGTGAAGCCCCCAAACCTAGAAAATAATCATAAGAAGCAGATTCTTTACCAACATCTTCATAGCTGCCACCTCCCAAAAATCTGGGGATAAACAAATTAAAGGATTCTAGTTTGCCATAGCTATATTCTGTAATGTAGTCTTTATCAAGTCCTGAACTTATTGTTTTAGGTGACCCATCAGGGTTTATGGTCAGTTCACTTTTACCACGTGTGCTATGTTTTACATAGTCCTGGGTTGCCATAATATTGGTGGCATTGAGCCCAACAGATAAAACCACCGCCACCAAAAGCAAACCTACAGACTTAAAATATTGGGATAATTCCTTCTTTTTATAGGCATCAATCAAATACACAATTCCCAAGACAATCACCAAAAGCATTAAATAATAAGTCATCTGAAAATGATTGGCACCTATTTCCAAAGCCATAGCGATTGCTGTTAAAAGAAATCCTAAAACATATTTTTTCCTAAACGTAAGGAGGATTCCACTTAATACCAATGGCATATAGGCAATGGCATGTGCCTTACTATTATGTCCAACACCAAGAATGATAATAAGATAGGTTGAAAACCCAAATGCCAAAGCCCCAAGAGCAGCCAATTTAAAATCAACTTTTAATACAAGTAAAAGGATGTAAAATCCTATAAAATAGAGAAATAAGTAATCGGCTGGACGAGGTAAAAAACGTAATGCAGTATCTAGTTTTTTAGTATAATTATTCGGATATTTTGCACCCAATTGATAAGTTGGCATACCACCAAATGCACTATTGGTCCAATAGGTTTCCTCACCGGTTTTGGCCCTAAAATCGTTTTGTTGTTTGGACATTCCAATATAGTGCATGATATCACTCTGAAAGATGGACTTTCCCTTTAAAACAGGGTTAAAATAGGCCAGAGAAACAACAATAAAACCTAGGACAATGAGTAAATGCGAAAGCACTTTTTTTAAAGAAATCTGCATGAATTTAATTTAAACTGTGAGTTTGAAATGCATAGCCATATTTCGGATACTAACCGATATGATAATTGAAGCATTCCACCTGACCATTAAAAAACCAGTCTGCCGACAGGCAGGCAATAAATATTAACAGATGAAAATTAATCAATTTCTTCGTAATCTATATATTCCCCTACATTTTTATTTGAAGATGTATCTTGTTTGGGTATTTTATCGATAACAGTTTCTCCTTCTTTATGTTTGGCTTCTGATTGCTTTTGTTGTTGTTGAAAATGCCCGCCGAACCGTTCCTGCATTTTTTTGGACATATATCGCAACATATAAGGTGCAAAAAGCCTTGATAAGAATTTTATGCCATAATATACCAAAAGTATAATTAAAAGTGTCCTTAAAAAACCCGTAAAGGATGCTGTTTGTAACATTTAAAATTATTTTTTTCAAAAATACAATTATCAATGCTTAATTGCAGTTATTAATACTTAAAAAAAATATAAAATCTCTATATTTGAATCAAACAAACAACTCATGATGTCTATCAAACCCTATCTGCTTATTGCATGTCTTACGGTTACTTTCAGCGGATTTTCCCAATATACAGAAGTTATTAATTCCAATCGGCCAGGGGTTTCAACAAGTGCATTTTCCTTGGGCACCAATGTTGCCCAATTGGAATTGGGCCCTTATATCATCAAAGAAAAGCATACACCTTTGCGTTATGAAGTTTCTGGATTTGGAGTCGATTTTGCCGCTCGGTATGGCTTTTTGTTGGAAGAATTGGAACTCAACCTTGAAGGCATTTACCAAAATGACACCTTTACCGATAATCGTTCTTCAATTCCGTCTGAAACCGATCGCTCCAACTTCAAAAACCTCACTTTGGGAGCAAAATACTTAATCTTTGACCCTTTAAAAAATGCTGAAGAGGAAAAACCAAACCTATACAGCTATTTTGCCAATAAAAAATTTAAGTGGAAATCATTAATACCTGCTGTTGCTGTTTATGCCGGAGCTAATTTTGACACCAAGAACAATCCCTATACGGCTCCAGATGTTGAAGGGTTCAGCCCAAAAGTTGCCATTATTACCCAAAACAATTTTGCAGGTGGTTGGGTTTTTGTCATCAATTTGATTAAGGATAGGATTGGTAGTGACTTTTCAGAATTCCAGTATATTTTAACCTTGACCCATTCCTTTAACCCACAATGGGTGGTATTTGGTGAAACCCAAGGCATTAAAAGTGATTTTTATGCCGACAATTTATTCCGTTTTGGGGGTGCCTATCTTTGGAGCAAGG
>DASWKU010000432.1:0-3285 GCA_036396455.1 Flavobacteriaceae bacterium | reverse complement strand
TAATTAATATTTGCCTTATGTTGATGGAGTTAGAGACCCTAAATCTACACATAGTAAAAAAGCAAATTAGAAAGACCGAGATTGAGGGATCTCGGTCTTTTCTTTTTATACAGGTTCAATTGTTCTGAAGGTTAAATTGATTCGTTCTCCAACTTCTTTTTTTGTTTTTGGTATTTGATGTAGCCAATAGTGTTGCATTTCTCCTTTCATTAAAAGCAAGCTTCCATGTTCCAAAATGAGCTTGTGTTTTTGGTCTTTTAGTTTGCGATGTTTAAATTGAAACGTTCTTGAAGCTCCCAAGCTTAAAGAAGCAATCACAGGATTTTTGCCCAATTCCTTTTCATTATCGGCATGCCAACCATTGCTGTCATTGCCATTTCGGTAAAGATTTAGTAAAGCACTCGTGAATTGATGATTGACCATTTGCTCAACATCTTGTTTTACCTCCAATAATTCTTTGGTAAAAACCTTAGGCAGCATGGTGAGATTGGAGTAGGTGTAAGGCTGATTATTATTGGCATACAAAGCTGTTAGACGAGGTTGATTGTATGTTTTCCCAAAAAGGGTAATGGTGTCCTGACGCCATTCTATGGTCGCTTTTAAAATTTTAAAATAGGTACTCGCATTTTCAATTGAGTAAAAATTTGGAATATAAATCACTTCTGCATTTGGAAGCATCAATACTGTTTTTTCTTTTGAAAATAAGTCCATACTAAAATTTTATCTAAATTAGCGATAAGATGATGAAGAAAAAAATAGGCATAGTTGTTTTGATCTGCATTGGATTCGCTTTCAATACCTTAACACATGTTCAACTTCCGGAGGGGTTTGTACACGTAAAGGATGTCATTCCGGATTTGGATGTGGAACTGTGGTATTTTTCAGCCCATAATTTTGTGGGCGATACCATTGATGGCTATAAAGCGAATACGCTAATATTGACCGAGCCAACTGCGGAAGCATTAAAACAGGTTCAAGAAGAATTGCAAAACCAAAATTTGTGCTTAAAGGTGTATGATGGATATCGGCCACAGCGTGCCGTCAACCATTTTATACGATGGGCAAAGGACTTGAACGATACCTTAAACAAGCAGGAATTTTACCCCACCGTGGAAAAACGCCATTTATTCCGTGATGGTTATATTGCAGCTTTGTCTGGACATAGTCGAGGAAGTACCTTGGACTTGACCATAATTGACGGGATGACCGGTGAGCCCTTGGATATGGGAAGTCCGTACGATTTTTTTGGTGAACCGTCTTGGGTAGAATATGAAGCGATTACTGAAACTCAAAAACAAAACCGACAATTGTTGCAAAGGATGATGCTAAAACACGGTTTTAGAAATTATGCCCAAGAGTGGTGGCATTTTACATTAAATGGTGAACCATTTCCTGATACTTATTTTGATTTTGAGGTGGAGTAAAAGCGTTGTATTTAATCTAAAGAATTCCCCGACGGCTCTGCCTCGGGTGTAGCGTCTTGATAATTTGGTTGTGCAAAGAACCAAGAGACAAGAACCAAGAGTCTGGACGAAAAGTTCTAGTTTCTTGATTCTTGTAGCGTAGCGGTCTTGATTCTGATACCTCGTACGCTCTGCGTCGAGGTAGTTCATTTTAAATCAATCTTCCTTGTAGACCCTAAAAGTTATGCCTATACCATAATTGTTAAGTCCTGCTTTTAGTAAATTGGAATCAATCGTGTTTCCTTTTTGAAAACGCGTCCATTCATTGTTCTGTAAAAACACGCGCTTAATAAACGTATTGTTTTGTGCAATTTCACCTGTAAAGGGCAGCAAGGGCCTAAAGTTGGTGGGGATTTTTACAGTACCATCATTACTTTTAATTTCCTTATACTTTTTATTGGGCAATAATTTCCCTTTGGCATCCGTATAGCCCAAAACCTGGATGGATACGAAAAAACCAGTTTTGGGCACAAATAGATTATGGTCTGAAACATCCAGGTCAAAGACATCGCCATTTTTTTCGGTGGCCCTGAACACGATTTTGTCATAAGTCATCACCTTTCCGGGAAATCCATTGTCATTGTTATAAAACTTGACTTTAAACAAGGTAGAAAAGGCTTTTTTATCGGTATTCTTTTTTTTGCGCCGTTCCCAATCCTTGGATTCCAATGTGATGGGAAAATGAACATGGGTTATTTTCTTTAACTGTTCGTCGTTATTTGCGAAAAACACAGCAATTTCCGATTCTATGGTAGGCAACCAACATTTGAAATAATCGTCATCCAAATAAGGCTCAAGGGTTTCTTCCTTAAACTTTCGATCGAGTTTTGTATGTAAAATCACTTCGTCAAGTTCGTCTGTATGGGTTTCCAAAAAAATGGTTTCTGGCAAATTGGCAGTTGAAATGGCCAAGTCCTTAAAACCCAAAGCCGATATAAAGAGTGAATCAATATCAGGATATAGCTTTTTGTTGAACAAAAACATTCCGTCATCATCTGCAAAAATCCCTTGGCCATTACCAAAGGATATGGTAGCATAGGAAACGGGTTGATGGGTTTGTGCCTCCAAAACCTTGGTTTGAGAAAAAACACAACACGGTATTACTATACTTATTATGAAAATGAATAAGTTCTTGATGATGCCAAGAATTTTAATATTAAGTCTTAAAGATACAACTCTTATACTATTTAAGCATAAAAAAACTGCCCTCGTTTAGGAGAGCAGTTTTGTGTGCTATGCCATTGCTTTTTATTCCTTGTCCAAATTTTTGGTCATGTTAAAACCTGCAAATAGCCCAATTCCAGCCATTAAGAAAATTGTACCAGCATATAATGGTCCTTCGTCTAAAGTAGTATAGTTATTTAAGATTAAGGCTATAAAAGTGCCTAATCCAATACCTATAAGCAATAAGGCAAGATTCAAAATAAAGACCTTCCAAATAGGTGCTGTGTGTTGTTTTCCTCGTACAAAAATACTGGCATCTGCACCTTTTTCAATAAGTGCCAATCGTTCTTTGTTACGAGTTGAAAAATAGAGATAGGCAATAGCGAACATTGAACCGAAAATGATAAATACTATTAAAGCTTCCATAAGTGTTTGTTTTTAATTGATTATTTTTAATGTGTTCATAGCCTATGACGACAGCTTTTGAATTATGGTTACACAAATGCAATAAATATTTTTTAAAGGAAAGCTGTAACCATAAATAGAATAGGGTCGTCTAAAATTCAATAATGACCACCAACGACCAAATACTCATCAATCAAATTCTTGAAGGCGATGTCAACGCATTTACCGTATTGGTCAATCGTTATAAGGACTT
>DASWKU010000431.1:0-2229 GCA_036396455.1 Flavobacteriaceae bacterium | reverse complement strand
ACGTGCTTACCGTTCAATTAATCTCGCTGTCAAAACCAGTCGACCCCATTCTTTCCTTGCTAATCCCGATAGCTATCGGGAAGGAATCTTATTAATCGAAAAATAATTTTTATCAGGGCGTTACCACTCCTTTGTCGTGGTCAGGCTTTCCGCTATATCTTTTGCAAAAGCGCAAAAGGATGTCGCTTCAATCCTTAACGCAGTTTGCAAAGTTACCAAAAAGTTTGGTTAAGCCTGCAAATCCAGTTATTTTCGTGCAAAAATTATTCCAGTATTCAGTTGGCAGTATTCAGTTGGTAGATTTTTTAATCTTTTAAGAACATTCGTGAATTCGCAGCTTATAAACTTAATAATCCAATAATCAAAATATGACATTCGCCATAATAAAAGAACGCAAGAGCCCACCTGACAGACGTGTTGTTTTTTCACCTACCGAACTTTTAAAAGTAAAAAAACAATTTCCCGAAGCCATTTTTAAAATAGAACCCTCTGAGATTCGTGTATTTTCAGATGAAACTTATAAAGCCAAAGGGTTTGAAGTGACCGAAAATGTCAGTGATTGCGACGTGATGATCGGGGTAAAGGAAGTTCCGGTTGAGGCTCTTATTCCCAATAAAAAATACTTTTTCTTTTCACATACCATAAAAAAACAACCTTACAATAGAAAACTTCTTATGGCAATCATGGAAAAGAACATTGAGCTTTACGACCACGAAACCATCGTTAATGCCCAAGGTTTCCGGTTGATAGGCTTTGGGCGTTATGCCGGTATTGTGGGTACCTATAATGGCTTTATGGCTTGGGGCTTAAAATACAATTCTTGGCATTTGCCTATGGCGAATACTTTAACAGATCAAACTGCTTTAATAAATGAGCTCAATAAACTGAAATTGCCAAAAATGAAGATTCTGGTAACTGGTGGTGGAAAAGTGGCACATGGAGCACAGGAGATGTTGGATGGGATGCATATTAAAAGTGTTACAGTTGAAGATTATTTGACCAAAACCTTTGATGAAGCAGTGTATTGCATGATCGATGTCTTGGATTACAACAAACGAAAAGATGGTAAAGTGATCGATATGTTCGACTTTTTTGACCATCCAGAGGTTTACGAATCTAATTTTAAACGTTTTGCAAAAGTGACGGACCTTTATATTGCAGGACATTTTTATGGCAACGGTGCTCCTTATTTTTATACTAAAGAGGATGTAAGATCACCGGAATTTAATATTAAGGTTGTTGCCGATATCAGTTGTGATGTCAATGGCCCTTTGGCCACGACACTTCGTGCTTCAACCATTGAAGACCCTATTTATGGTTATGATCCAATTACAGGAAAAGAAGTTGATTATAAAGACAACAATGCCATAACAGTTATGGCCGTCGATAATTTACCGTGCGAGCTTCCCAAAGATGCCAGTGAAGGTTTTGGTGAGATGTTTCTCGAATATGTGATCCCGGCATTTTACAATGGGGACAAAGATGGCATATTGGCTCGGGCAAAAATCACTGAAAGCGGCAAACTGACACCTCGTTTTTCCTATTTACAGAATTATGTGGATGGGTTATAACAAAGTCTTAAAATCTGAAGGCCTAATCTTATATTCTACAATCAAGACTGTGATTATTCCAAGAGTATATGAAATTAAATCGCTTATCTGAAATGTACTTCCCAGAACAACATTGGCTGTTTTATTGCCTTGAAGATTGAGAAAATCGAGCAACTTAAAAAATTGTAAAAATTCAATGGCATAAGTGAATATTAAAACACCAATGGCGATATATTTAGGTTTAACACTGACCAAACTTTTTACAAAGCAATACATTAGAATAACAACCAAAAAATCCCCAAATGTACTGCGAATAAAACCTTGTATTAAAAATTTGGCAATAAGTATTTCAACCATAAAAATGGCAACGAAAAGTATAGCGTATTTTTTATTGAATTGTAGTTTCATTTTACTAAAAATCTGAAGGAAATTCAATGGATAAAATTATATATAAACCCGTAGTGCATTATCAAGTTGGGTTTATTTTTAGGTTATTGATGTTTCCATTAAATAGAAATCTGTTCAGATATTGAATAGCGGTTACCGTTGTTATTTTAGCTAAAATTCTTGTTTTAAAACCCTGGAAGGACTTCGCATAATTCCTTCTTATCATGAACTGGTCACATAACTGAGAAAAAAGTGTTTCAATCCTTTTTCTGTACTTTTTGAACGGGTAGAA
>DASWKU010000430.1:0-3780 GCA_036396455.1 Flavobacteriaceae bacterium | reverse complement strand
TACAGATAAAATGGTTCAGGATTATCTTGAACATCATCGAAATCCATCTAATGAAGATGGAGAGGATACTATTATTTTGGAATAAGAATTTCATTCTTTAAAAAAACCTATGGACTTGCAGTCCATAGTGGTTTAGTTTTTCTACAACGGTCTGTTGCCACAATTGTTTTTTTAAAGGCAAACTGGCTTCTATTTGATTTTTGAACAGTTCTTGCTGAATGTGATGGCTGTTTAAGTTTAAGAACATGCCGTTGGGTAAATGGGACGTATTGCAAATAATAACGGAAGCATTATTTTCGACCAGTAAATTTAATGCGGTTATACTAATGAAAATTTCAGGATTGTCAATAACAATATAACCAATATCCTCAATGGGAACACTGGCTTCTCTCGTTTGATTTTTAATTTTTAATTGAAGGTCTTTACAGGTAATGCTGCTTTTCTTCTCTATTAAAATCGACTTTTTTAGCATCTTATATTTTATTATAAGATAAAGGATGTCAACGAATTACAATGTTTTTAATCTGTAACGGGCAAAAAAAAAGCGATAAATAAAATAGAAATGTAAAAATATTCGGTAATGGGCATCTTATAAACTCAACATCCAAGAACGTTGCAAGCGCTTAAAGGTCTTGAGTTCGCGACGTAAAATAGGCAAGAAATCTTTACCATTACTGTTGCATTTTTCCAATCGATAAGAATTTTTATAAAGTAGATTGGTAAGGCGTCTTAAAGAGGCAACATGCTTGTGCTTTTTATCAGAATGACGTTCACGTTCAGCATTCATAATTTCTGGAACCAATGACACCGATTGCTGTACAATATCTCCCGAAAAATAGATGTCGTTATCTTCGGAACCGTCAGGTTTAAGGATCGCTAAATCTCGGTTTAAATAGGTAGAAATACTTCTGGAAAGTACAAAAATTTCCATGGCCTTTATATAAATAGGCAAGTTGGATAGGTGTGACGGGATATTGGGAAACATCATGATAGCAATTTTATCAAAATTACAGACAATTGGGGAGATTTGTCTTTTGATTTTAAAGTAAAATCGTATATTTGATTTAATAATTAAAATATTATAGTTAAATTTATTTAAATGATTGTAGACGAGCTTAACTGGAAGATTTTAAAGTGCTTGCAGGAAAATGCACGACAGAGCAATTCGGAAATTGGAAGGCAGGTCGGGATCACTTCCCCGGCAGTTTCAGAGCGTATCAAAAAAATGGAAGATGCTGGTATCATTCAGAGTTATAATACTTTCATTTCCCCTTACGAAACCGGTTATCAGTTAAAAGCCATTATAACCATGCGTGCCTTTATGGGTATGCTAAAACCTTTTTTGGAAAAAGTAAAAACCTATGACGAGGTATTGAATTGTTATCGTATCACGGGCAATGAAAACTTTGTGATGGAAGTGGTCTTGAAACACCAAAAGCACCTTGAGTCGTTTATCGACCAATTGATTGTGTATGGTGAGACCAAAACGCAGATCATCCTTTCAAAAGTTGTACAAAACAAACCCATAAAACGCGCCACTAATCTTTGATACCGGGCTGTTTTAATTTCCAGTTGGTTTTGGCCTTTTCGGCATCTACCATGGCTTTTACTTCGGCCAATAATCTTTTTGCGTCGTAAATGATGCCATCTTTGATGGTATATTTTACACCACCCACACGAACGACTTCGTTAGCATCTGTGAGCTTGATGGCCCCGGTACCATAAAGCACTTTTAAATTGACCAAAGGATTTTCTTCAACAATCACAAAATCGGCAAGTTTCCCAATTTGTACAGACCCAATTTTATCGTCACAACCCAATGCTTCTGCGCCATTCAAAGTTGCAGCTCTTATAACTTCCAAAGGATGGAATCCTGCTTCACGCAATAATTCCATTTCTCTCGGATAAGCAAAACCATAGAGTTGATAGATAAACCCAGAATCGGTTCCGACTGTTATGCGGCCACCACGGTTTTTATATTCGTTTATAAACGTCATCCATAGCTTGAAGTTTTGTTTCCATGCTACTTCCTGTTCTGTTCCCCAATAATGCCAATAGCTGCCATGGCTAATTTTACTGGGCTCATAAAATTTCCAAAGGGAAGGTAAGGTATAATCTTCATGCCATTCGGCGCGTCTTGCCCGTTGCAAATCACGACTGGCTTCATAGATATTGAAGGTTGGGTCGATAGTGAAGTCAAGTTCAATCAATTCATTCATTACCTTATTCCAGTGTTCAGAATAGGGCGGAGCGGCCTGTTTCCACAGTTTACCCGCTTCTTCAAAACGATCCTGTTCATTTTGGTAGTTGTAATCCAGCGGGTAATCCTGAACGGTCCTGTCCGTAAAAAGGGCTTCGGGCAGACCATACCAATGTTCCATGGAGGTCATTCCTGCTCTGGCTGAATGCAAAACATTCCATCGCGCCACACTCAGTTGGGCATGATGGGCAGTGGATCTTAGCCCTAATTTTTTGTTTTCGTCTATGGCAGCTGCCATGATGTCTGGCTCTGCACCAAAAAACTTTATGCCATCAGCACCTCGCTTTGCATTAGCACGGACCCATTGTCTTGCCATCTCTGGAGTGGTAATTGGAGCATCATTTAAGGGATTGAACGTTTCAGAAGTTTGACCAAAGGCCGTATAAGCAAAAATACGAGGTGCAACAATTTCGTGTCTTTCGCTTTTGTTTTTTAAATCCAAGGTAAAGTCAATGCCTCTACCGCTGGGTTCCCTTACTGCGGTGACCCCATGCGCCATCCAAAGTTTAAATACATATTCCGGTTCGGCACCCTGAGCTTTTCCTCCAATATGACCGTGCATATCGATAAAACCAGGGAGCAAATACATGCCGTTGGCATCCAGTTCATGACCACCGGGTTTTAATTTTGGTCGATCCTCATCCTTTATGGGAATGCCATCATAGCCCACCACTTCTATGGACACAATTTTGTTGTGCTCCACTGTAATATCTACTGGCCCTCTTGGAGGTGAACCATCACCATTGATTAAAGTGACGCCACGAATAATAAGTTGTGTAAAAGGGCCATCGCCGAGATAATTATCATCTTGAGAAAATCCATTTAAAGCGAATAGCAATAGCAAAAGGAAGGAGAATTGTTTCATCTGTTAATATTTATTGTTTTTTATCGGTCAGATGGAATGCCCCGATTATCATGTCGGTTGGTTTGCCAAATTTGTTAATGGGCATTTCATAATGACTTTTAAAAAATTAGTGGTTTTAAAAATAAGAAATAAAAGCCATTCCTGACCGTAAGCCCAATCTTTTTGCTAGGAGGCATCATCATCTTCAAAAGGATTGGTAAAAGGCAGGTCATCATCCGGATCATGATCATCATATTGTATTCCCGGTGGATTGAACAGTCCCCAACGGTCGATGATATAGTTCCAGCAATCAAAAGTTTTTACCCACTCGGCAAAGAGGATTCGAAATTCTTCCACCTCTTTCCTTAAAATATCCAAATATTCGGTTTCATGATAGCCATGCATTTCCAATCCTCGTGCATCGGTAATCAGTTCTCTGGCCGCTTTTCTGATGAGGGTTGCATTTTCCATTTTAATATCATACAGTATATCTTCATGTGAAGCACCGGCGATTTTGGCAGGAATTGTTGAGGCATTGATGCCCATGTATTTGAGATTGTGCTTTATCATTTCCGCTTCTACAGGGTGTTCGAATTCGATATCGGTATTTAAGACCGATTCGATGAGACTGTCCACAACCCCCATAATTTCCATTGCCTTTTTATAAATTGGCATT
>DASWKU010000429.1:0-5767 GCA_036396455.1 Flavobacteriaceae bacterium | reverse complement strand
CCCACCTGGCCCTTTGTGCTCCAAAACCTCGGCTTCATAAGCAATTTTTGCAATAAGTTGGGGAGTTACTTTTTTATGGCATCCAAAAGTTGTCAACAAAAAATGGACCCAGGCCACAACCAAAGCAGAAGAACTTGAAACACCTGCATTGATTGGAATTGCGCTTTTAATTTTGATGGAATAACCCGTATTTGGAATGCAACCATAGCGTTTAACGACCTTTAAGGCGGAGGCAAAAAAATCATTAGGTTCCAAAACATCGAAAGTTTCGGAAATGTTTATGGTTCTTTTCGCAGAAACATCAGGCATAAAAATTTCAAAGTAACCTGAATTATTTTTTTTGGCTGTAAGCACTATTTTCCTGTTGATGGCGCAAGCAATTACAGGCAGTTGCAAATAATCCTGATGGTCTCCAAAAAGACAGATTCTACCGGGGGTCTCTATGGTAATGTGTTCTGAATTCGTAATGGGAATCAAGTTAATAGTTGATTTTCATCCAATCAAATGGCCTGCGTTTTATCCAATTTCCTCTTGTAAAATCCGGAAAATCCTGAGGTTCTCCGTTATTTTCAATCGATATTTCAGAAAGCGGTGTAATGGCACTCCAAGCGGCGGCGTCATAGGCATCAAGAGGAGGAGCAATATTTAATTTGGCAGATTCCACGAAGGCATTCAGGACAAAGAAATCCATGCCACCATGTCCGGCTCCCGTAGCCAATTCCCCATATTTTTTCCATAAAGGGTGGTCGTATTTTTCAAGCCATTCGGTGGCATCATCCCATTCATGTGGCTTTTTGGCCTTGCCTTCAATATAAATTCTGTTTCCATCCACTTCCCATAAGCCTTCGCTTCCCTGAACCCTAAATCCCAAAGAGTATGGACGGGGCGAACTACAATCGTGCGTAACAATAATGGTCTCTCCATTGGAAGTCTCAATGGTGCTGGTAACAATGTCGCCCATTTTAAACTTTAAACTTGCGTTTGGATGATCCATTCCTCCATGATCTACAATGTATTTATGGAGCCCTCTCGATTTTGTGGCATGGGAGGTCAAACTTAAAAATCGGTTACCTCGGTTGATGTCGCACATGGCCGCTATTGGGCCCACACCATGGGTTGGGTACACATCGGCATTTCGCATCAAATTGTGTTGGGTACGCCATTTGGATTCCGAGATGCCCTTGTCGCCAAATTCAACGCCTTCTCCATAAGGCGTTTTCCCATCGTTGAAGAAAACTCCCCGAAGATCGTGTTGATAGCCACACCTAAAATGCAACAGTTCACCAAACAGATTCTGTTTGACCATGTTTAGCACCGCCATAATATCCCTTCGGAAATTGACGTTTTCCAAAATCATGAGGTGTGATCCAGTTTGCTCATGAATATTGACCAAATCCCAACATTCTTCCATAGTATTGGCCGCAGAAACTTCCACGCCCGTGTATTTTCCTGCAAGCATGGCGTCTTTGGCCATACGCGCATGCCATAACCATGGTGTTGAAATGATAACCGCATCAACTTCTGTTAGTTCTAGAAGGTTTCTGTAATCGTAATCATCCTTACCAAATACTTGTGGTTTTTTTTGTCCCGCTTTGGCAACCATGTCCAAGGCAATGGGGATTCTCCGTTCATCAATGTCACATATTGCGACCACATTAACATCATTGCGAAACAGTGCATTGTTAAGGTGGTTGGTTCCGCGAAGTCCTACACCTATAAAGGCGACATTTAATTTTTCTTTTGAAATTTTAAAATCTGTCCCAAAAGTTAGGCTAGGGGCTATGGCCGCACCAGCACCAATAATAGCCGATTTTTTTACAAAATCCCGTCTTGAATTCATGTTTATTGATTTAGTTACGGTCAAATTTAATTTAATTTCAGTACTAAAAAAACAGAAGCCAATCCAATTTCTTATAAAAAATGGGTTAAGGACAAATTGGTAAGAATTAAAGTCTGATAAAAGAATTTTAAAATTTATAGTGCGCACGAGAAGACTCGAACTTCCACATCCTAAACGGATACTAGCCCCTCAAGCTAGCGCGTCTACCAATTCCGCCACGTGCGCAAAAAGAAAGGTAAAGATAAAAAAAAAGCTAAGCTAAGCTTAACTTTGTGACCCGGCTGGGGCTCGAACCCAGGACCCCAACATTAAAAGTGTTGTGCTCTACCAGCTGAGCTACCGAGTCTTTTCTGTTTGAGGGTGCAAATATAAAACGATTAATTAATAAACCCAATGCTTTTTTATTTATTTTTTCGTTTTTTTGTGACCTCAATTAGTGGTACTAAATAGTCATTTTTCCTGAGATAAATGAATATAATATTAATAGGATATATGGGGTCTGGAAAGTCGGCAGTAGGTAAGAAACTGTCTGATGTTTTAAGCTTTGGTTACATAGATCTAGATGATTATATTCAACAAAAAGAAGGAAAAACGATTGCTGGGATTTTTAAAAATAGAGGCGAGATTTATTTTAGAAAGATTGAAAGTAAGTGCCTTAATGAAGTTATTGGCGCCAATACCAATAGTGTAATTTCCCTTGGCGGCGGTACACCGTGCTATGGTCATAATATGGACCTTATTAAAAACACTAAAAATGCTTCAAGTGTGTATTTGAAAGCCTCAATTTCCAGTTTGTCTGAGCGATTGATTTTAGAAAAGGATCAACGTCCCCTCATTTCGCATATTGAAAACAAAGAACAACTGAATGAATTTATTGGTAAGCACTTGTTTGAAAGGTCCCCATACTATAGCCAATCGGAAATTACGGTAAATACAGACCATAAATCCGTTGATGAAGTCGTTGCATCCATTATTCTGGAATTATTTTAGAAACGCTTCAAAAGTCTTGCCTTCCAATATAACTTCTACATGTTCATGCAAGGATGTTGAAAGGGATATGCCCTTAAAATCGGCTTTCACAGGATACTTTTTATGGTTTCTATTTACCAAAACGGCCGTCTTAAATTGCTTCAGGGGGACATTTAAAAAATGCTTAACACCGTAAATTAGTGTGCTTCCTGAATTTAACACATCGTCCACAAGCACAATGGATTTGTCGGTATACGCTTCAACGGGTATTGAGGTTTTGATTTCGGAAAGCGGATGTCGTTTATCAATGGTGACTTTGCACAAAGTGGATTTTAGATCTGATATGTTATCTAAATTAGATTTGATCATTTTTGCCAATACATAACCATTGCTATCGACTCCAGCCAAAATAACTTCATGTTCGTTAACATTGCTTTCATAGATTTGATAAGCGATGCGTCTAATTTTATGCTGAATTTCTTGATGGTCTAAGATTAAGTTTTTGCTTGAAATCATACTTCTGTAGTTTTATCAAAGATAAAAAAGTGTTTTCAAATGGTATTGTTTTAACGTTTTAATTTGTGGCCAGGGTTATTTTGATTGGTCAGGATCATCATAAAAATCATCTATATCCCTCCGATCCTTTTTTGTTGGTCTACCCTCGCCCTTTTTTCTATAATAATCTTTGGAGTATTTTAAAAGGTCCTGTGCTTCAAACGCTTCTTTAGGTGTGATGTCTGTGCGGTACAGATCGACCAGTTTGGCGCTTACTCTATTAGGGGGGAGGTCATTTACAATGAGCTGATAATGTATTTGGTCTTTTCGTAACTCAATTTTGTCCGCATTATAAATTTCCTTGCTCGGTTTTGCAACTTGCCCATTGACTTTAACATGCGATTTTTTGCATGCATTTGTTGCAATACTTCTTGTTTTGTAATACCTGACGCACCAAAGAAATTTATCGACCCGCATATTAAAATTTAAAAAACTACGTTAATGTTGTTGTACAAAAATATTATATTATTGTATCTTGCGCACTTAAAAAATAGGCAATATTGAATCACTCAAAAACTAAAGTTTATTTTGAGTGGGAAAAGGAAAATTAAATACTTATGAAAATTAAAAATTACACTGCTTTTTTGTTGGTTTTGGTTTTGGGATTGATAGGCTGTGATAAAAACGATTCAGATGTAGCTACAGTACCTGAACGGGATCGAGCAGAACAACAATTAGAGGATAAAGATTCCTTATTGGGATATTTGGGTACGCATTACTATAACGCTTCTACATTTGGGACTCCCGGGAATTATAAAATGTCGGATTTGGTCATTACAGAATTGCCTAAAGATGATAATGGCAACTATTTAGATTTACCAGATCCAGATAACAATACGTTATTAATTGATGCAGTAGAAATTAAAACAACGACATACTTGGATGTAGAATATGAATATTATATATTGAGATTGAACCAAGGCGGGGGCAGTATGCCTAATTTTACCGATGATATTGGTATTAATTATTCAGGAAATTTAATGGATGAAACCGTTTTTGACAGTACGGTAAATCCAATTGTGTTAGATTTGATCAATTTACTTCAAGGATGGAGAAATGTTTTGGTGGAATTTAAAACCGCAGATGGTTCTTATGTAATCAATCCAGATGGGACTGTCCAGTATAATGATTACGGCTTTGGAGCCATGTTTTTACCTTCTGGTTTGGCTTATTTTTCATCTGCGCCAACAGGTATTCCATTGTATTCAAACCTGATTTTTAAATTTGAATTGTATCAAGCAGCACCTAACGATCATGATGGGGATGGTATTTTTTCACATTTGGAAGATTTGGACAATAACCAAAATGCCTATAATGACGATACCGATGAAGATAACATTCCTAATTTTTTAGATGCCAATGACGATAACGACACCTTACTTACTAAAGATGAATTAGTGTTTAAGACCTATACTGTGGACACCAACCAAGGTGAAGAGGAACCGGTATTGGCAGCCAATGAATCTGAAATAAGCAGAAGCGAAACAGCAGGGGTCATTACCATAAAAACAGTAGTTATTGTGGATTCAAACAATGATGGCATTCCCGATTATTTGGATAAGGACACCGTAATTGACCATTCTTCGGAATCATGACTAGTTACGGGTCACAATTTGTTTATTTAATTGTTTACCGTCCACAGTCAATAAACTTATAATTAAAGGGCTACCGGTATTTATATTGGAAAGCGGAATTTTAACGTTGTTAGAATTGATATTTTGAAGGCCTATCAGTTTTTTTCCAAGTACATCATAAACTGAAGCAGATTTTAAATTCAAGATAGTATTGGTTTTGACCAATAGTTCTTTTGTGCTGCTAAGATAATTCAAAGAGGTTTGATTGATTTCATTTTCACTTAAGGACAATGCATTACTACTTCTTGCAATATTTATCATTTCTGAGTTATTGGTAAAGGTAATGTAGAATCGATCTATATATTCACCCTTGGTTAAAGATTTGATATAGTTTGAATCGTTGATAGCCGTAAACGAATTTAAGAGTGAGTCATAAATATAAACATCAATGGGCAAATCAAAATTTTCCAAGGCTGTTAAGGCAATTTCAACTTCTCCTGAATGGAACAGAAACATTCCCAAAGGGTAATATTTGGTGTTGTCAAATGCCCCAACACCTTGTATGACATAGCGACCATCCTCAATCATCCAATTCAAATCATCTGGGAAGTCATCAAAAACCAAGGCATCATAACCATAGTCCACACCATCAGTGGCCACATCATCTGGGGTAAAAGCCAATAACAAATGTCTGGTGTAATCCATGGGGCCAACAAAATCCAGCCTCACTCTTTGGATCTCTGATGATTGACCTGAACCTTTAAATGAAAAACACAATAAAATGACAAAACATAAGTAGGTAATTTTATTCATGGCATTTAGGTTTAAT
>DASWKU010000428.1:0-2472 GCA_036396455.1 Flavobacteriaceae bacterium | reverse complement strand
TTTACTTTTAAAAGAATTGATTTGGAAGGCTCCCCAGTCATTGAGGCAGATGCCTGTTATGTAACAAATACGCAACGTGGTACCTGTTTGGAAAAAAATGGGGTCATCATTCAAACGTCAGAACATGTTTTGGCCGCATTGGTCGGTATGGATATTGACAATGCCATCATTCAGTTGAACGCCTCGGAACCTCCAATAATGGATGGGTCATCCAAATTCTTTGTACAGGCTTTGGAAAAAGCAGAAATCATCGAGCAAGATGATTTTAGGGAAGAATATGTGGTCTCCGATGTGATCTCTTATAATGACGAAATATCAGGAAGCGAAATTATTGTCATGCCGGCTAAGGAATATCAGGTTACTGCCATGGTGGATTTTGGAACCAAGGTTTTGGGCACCCAAAATGCGACATTAAACCATATTTTGGATTTCAAAAAAGATATTGCAGATTCAAGGACTTTTAGTTTTTTACATGAAATTGAAATGTTGTTGGAACATGGTTTGATTAAAGGTGGCGATTTAAATAATGCCATAGTTTATGTGGATAAAGAGCTATCTCCCAAAACCATGGAAAAACTTAAAGTGGCCTTTAAAAAGGATAAAATTGCCGTTAAACCCAATGGGATATTGGATAATTTGACGTTGCACCATCCAAATGAAGCGGCAAGGCATAAACTATTGGACGTTCTTGGAGACTTGGCTCTGGTTGGTACCCGAATCAGAGGTAAAGTAATTGCCAATAAACCCGGGCATTTTGTGAATACCCAGTTTGCAAAAAAATTATCGAAAATCATTAAAAATGAAAGACGTAATAATGTTCCCAATATTGATTTGAATCAGGAGCCATTTATGGACATCAACCAAATCATGAACATGTTACCTCACAGGCCCCCATTTTTGCTTGTCGATAAAATTATGGAGCTATCAGACCATCATGTCATAGGTATCAAGAATGTGACCATGAATGAACCTTTTTTTGTGGGCCATTTTCCGGGAGCTCCCGTAATGCCCGGGGTTTTGCAAATTGAGGCCATGGCACAGACCGGAGGTATTTTGGTTTTGAGTACCGTTCCCGATCCTGAAAATTATTTAACTTATCTTTTGAAAATTGACAACGTACGATATAAACAACAAGTGGTTCCCGGAGACACCTTAATTTTCAAATTGGATTTAATGTCTCCAATCAGGAGAGGAATTTGTCAAATGGTGGGTCGTGCCTATGCCAATGGAAAACTTGCTTCAGAGGCTGAAATCATGGCACAAATTATTAAAGTAAAATAACACAATAGAATGAATCAACCTCTAGCTTATGTTCACCCAGGAGCAAAAATCGCCAAAAATGTAGTTATAGAACCTTTTGCAACTATTTACAACAATGTTACCATTGGAGAAGGGTCCTGGATTGGAAGCAACGTCGTTATAATGGAAGGCGCCCGAATTGGAAAGAATTGTAACATATTCCCCGGGTCGGTAATTTCGGCCATCCCTCAAGACTTAAAATATAATGATGAAGACACCACTGTTGAAATAGGTGATCATGTTACCATTAGGGAATGTGTCACTATAAACAGAGGAACCGTAGATAGAATGAAAACAATTATTGGCAATAACTGCTTGATTATGGCATATTGCCATATTGCACATGACTGTGTTGTGGGCAACAATTGTATTTTTTCAAATAATAGTACACTGGCAGGTCATATAACTGTTGGCGACTATGTGGTTTTGGCCGGTATGACTGCGGTACATCAGTTTTGTTCCATTGGTAACCATGCCTTTGTTACGGGTGGTTCTTTGGTAAGAAAGGATGTGCCTCCTTATGTAAAGGCAGCACGTGAGCCTTTATCTTATGTTGGAATCAACTCAGTAGGGTTGCGTAGAAGAGGTTTTTCGTCAGATAAAATAAAGGAAATTCAGGATATTTATCGTATTCTGTATCAAAAAAACTATAACAATACACAGGCTTCAGATTTAATTGAAGCAGAAATGGAGGCCACTCCGGAACGTGATGAGATTCTACAGTTTATCAAGAATTCCCATCGAGGCATTATGAAAGGATATTTTAAATCAAATTAAACTTATGGCAAGTACGTCGGATATTAGAAACGGATTGTGCATCAGGTACAATCATGACATTTATAAAATTATAGAGTTTTTACACGTAAAGCCCGGGAAAGGACCAGCATTTGTAAGGACGAAAATGAAAAGTATAACCACCGGTAAAGTATTGGACAATACGTTTTCCGCAGGACATAAAATTGAAGATGTTAGGGTGGAGACCCACAAGTTTCAGTTTTTATATAATGACGGGGAGTATTATCATTTTATGAACACCGAAGATTTTACACAAATTCAATTAAGGGAAAGTGCCTTGGATAATCCACAATTGATGAAAGAGGGCGAAGTGGTTACGGTTCTAATCAATGCAGAGGATAACATGCCCCTGTCTGTTGAAATGCCCGCAAGTGTTGT
>DASWKU010000427.1:0-3884 GCA_036396455.1 Flavobacteriaceae bacterium | reverse complement strand
TTTGTTCAGATTTCATATCTTAATTGTTTTGGTGAACTTTAAAGATACTGGACTTTCTGCTTTTTCATGGATGCTAAAAAACATTGCTTATTTTGGTTAAACCGTTTGGTCGTTGCCCGTTTGCCAGCTTCTGATTTTCCTGCGGAAAATCCTCGCACTCAAACACGCAACTTTCCTTACACAAAAACGTTGGTGGTAATAACATGAAAAGCTTTGAATCATGAGTAAAACAGTTGATTGGAAAACTGAAATTGACCTTGTGACAGAAAAATTCAGAAGCAACTTCTCGAATTTCACACAGGAAGAGATGAACTATAAGCTAAAGGAAAATGACTGGAGTATTGCTCAAATTATTACACATATCATTTTATTAAACAATTCATATTTCGAATATTTCAAAGAAATTCAAAACGGTAATCATACATTACAAACTCATAAGAATCTGGATGCCAAGGCAGAAAGTTCTTTAACCATGTTAATGCCTTTTACAAAAAAGGACAGACTGAAGCGGACTAATACATGGGATATATGGGAACCCCCTTCGGTTTTTATTGACAGAAATGTTATTCAAGACTTTGAGGAAAGCCAGTTTGAATTCAAGAAACTCATTGAAAACTTTGAGGCCTCAATTATGTCAGACACTTTCATAAAATACCCTGGTCATTTGGATCTCGTATTCAAATTGGATGATTGTATTAGCTTTTTAATTGAGCACGAAAACCGTCATTTGAACCAAGCTTTTGAGATTGGACGGCACTCTCAAAACTCATAAATACGTACACAATGAAATCAATTTTTGACAATACGTTAAGAAAAGAAGTTATTACAAGAATTAATTCTTTAACTAAAAACAGTACAGCTCTTTGGGGAGAAATGACTGTCGAACAAATGGTCAAGCACTGTATACTTTGTGAAAAGTATTATCACGGCCAGTTCAAAGTAAAGCGTTCACCAATAGGCCAAAAGATTGGGGCTGAAACTATAAACGAAATACTGAAAGATGAAGACACGAAAATTGGACTAAATGCCAAGACGTCCCATGAATTTATTGTTTTAGAAAAAGATTTAGATCTAATAGAAGAAAAAAAGAATTGGATAGAACTATTGAATTTATATGAATTCTATAACCTTACCCGTATTACCCATTGGTTTTTTGGAGATATGACAAAAGAACAATTGGGACAATTTATATATAAACATTGCGACCATCATTTAAGGCAATTTGGAGCGTAAAAAAATACTACCACCAACACCACATATAGCTTATGGCGGGTGAAGCGGTAAACGAATATTTTGTACATTTAATTAACTTTGATGGGTGCAGAGAGGAAAGCACTTCGAAAACCGCCACCAAGCCATATGCTTAACGTTGTGCGTCATATTAAAACCGAACACGAATGAAAATTTTATTCTTAACATTACTGACAATTTTATCGGTTTCTTGCAATTCTCAAGAGAAGAAAGCGGAAACTGCAAAAATTGAAAACCCGAATGAGCAACAAAACGCTTCGCAAATTGGAGACTATGTAGTTGAAACATTCCAGGACTCTAAAGGAAATCTGTGGTTTGGAACTTTAGAGAAAGGTGTGGCAAAATATGACGGAAACAAGTTGGTTTATCTAACAATTGAAGAAGGACTCCCAAGCAACAGAATTGTAAATATCATTGAAGATGATTCAGGCAATTTATGGTTTGGAACTGGTGCTGGACTATCTAAATTTGACGGAAAATCTTTTACAAATCTTTCAGAAAAGGACGGACTTTGTAGTGATATGGTTAGCAATTTATTAATCGACAGCAAAGGAACTTTCTGGATTGGAACTTGGGGTGGGGTTTGCAAGTTTGACGGAACTCGATTTGAAAAGTTTCCAATTCCCTATCCGAAAATAGAAACTAAAATTAACCCGGACACCAAGGATTGGATAACCTCAATTACAGAAGATACTAAAGGAAATATTTGGTTTGGAAGAGATGGTTATGGGGCAAGTACATTTGACGGCAAATCATTCGTTCATTATACTACAAAAGATGGATTAAACTCAAATAATGTCCAATCAATTGTACCTGATAATGAAGGAAACATTTGGTTTGGAACAAGAGTGGCAGAAAAAGACAATGCTGATGCGAAAAATAAATTCGGGAAAGGTGGTTTAAACAAATTTGATGGAGAAAATTTCACTCACTTCCCCCAAATAGATGGATTGAGTGAAAATGATGTTTATGCAATTTACAAAGACAATTCAAATAATTTGTGGGTTGGCACAATTAGCAATGGAACTTACAAATATGCAGGCAAAAAGTTTACAAATTATAACGTTCCAAAATCAATAATGTGCTTTCTGAACGACCAAAATGGAAATATTTGGTTGGGCTGTGCAGGTGGTTTATACAGAATTGACAAAAGTGGAAAAGCAATAAATGTAATGACAAATGGACCTTGGAACTAAAAAATACGAACGCACAACAGCGGTAACCGTTGCACAACCCTCAAAAAAGTAAAATTTGAGTAAAAAATGGCTTAATCAGAGCTGTTTTAAGAGGGGCAAAAAGTTGCTTTGCTCCATTTTGTTTCAAAAAATGAGTGCCTTAAAAAGGCTCTTTTTAACTGCTCAAAACGGGTTTTAAAAAAGTCAAAAAATTGGTTGGCTATTGCTTTTATTGTTGGTTTTTTAGGGGTGTATTTCATGTATTTTTTAAGGTTGTAAGCTAAAGCTGCCATCATTACATGTTTATTGGCTTGTTCTATTCCTCGTGTGTTTACTCTTTTTAAGTTCAAAAAATTAAGCATCGTTCCCAGCACCGGTTCCACTGTGCTGCCCCGCTTTTTCATTATCTTTTTGGCATGATCGCCTTGCAGTCTTTCGTGCATCTCATCATACCAAGGTTTGTAAATGCTGTCTTCGATTTTCTTAAAATCAGTCTTGCCTATACATCTGCTCCTTAGTGGACAGCTTTTACATTTACTGTTGTCGCTCCGGTAGATCTTTTTTCTGTAGCCCTTGCTGTCGGTCAAGGTCTTGCGGTAAGGCAATATGGCCTGATTGCCTCTTGTGCATTCGTATTGGTCCTTTTCCTGGTTGTAAATAAAACCTTCCCGTTCATGCTTGTATTGTCCAAAATTGGGAATGTAGGCCGCTATGCCCTTTTCTTTGCAGTATTTTAATGCCCTTCCACTACTGTAGCCTGTATCGGCCAAAAGTTGTTCCACTTTTATATCGTGTTCGGATAAATTCTCTATGGTTTGATTGGCAATGTGCTCCAGACATTCACTGTCTCTTTTGTCTGAAAAATCCGCTCCTGCTCCTGTTATTACATGGTGGCTGTCGTCCACTGCTATTTGTGCATAGTAATTTAACTGGCGCGCCTTTCCCGGTTTTACACTTATTCTCGCATCGGGGTCGGTTGTGCTGTAATGGGTATGGTTGCTCAGATATCTGGGGCGTATCGTATTGCCGTGCCCATCGGATTTGCCTTCATCCTTTTTGCCATGTCCCGGCATATTTTTGTAGGCTTCCTTTTTCCAATCGTGATGTTGCTCCACGTCTTTTTGTCTCGCCTTTGTTACTGTTCTGTTCGACTTGTCCGGTGGTCTTGCTGTGGCCATTTTGTGTTCACTGTTCGCTGCCAGCTCTTCACTGTATTTTTCCACATCTGCCAACACTTCTTTTTCCTGTAGGCTATCCAAACTTGCATTGGCCTTTACAAAGGCACTGTCCATTGCTTGGCGCTTGCCTCTTACCATCCCTTTTTCTATACATTTTGCCAGTACTTTTTTGAACAGGCACAAAAACACTTCTTCTCCATACAGTTGCCTTGTCCTGCTTATGGTGCTATGCCATGGTAAGGCTTCATCCAAATCGTAACACAAGTAATACCGAACATCT
>DASWKU010000426.1:0-1957 GCA_036396455.1 Flavobacteriaceae bacterium | reverse complement strand
ATTAAATCAAAAATCAAAAATCGTTAATCGTTAATCGTAAATCAGTTTGATTGTTAGAAAGTTGGAAAGTTAGAAAGTAAAAAGTTGGAAAAATATTTTTTTAAACGACCACATGAACTTTTTACGATTCGCCTTTCGCTTCACCTTTCACGCTTCACCTTTCACGATTCACCTTTCATCTCACAAATTCACAACCCAAAACCCAACATGTCTTTTGGATGACGTAAATGCTATGTTGAAACAGACGGAATCAAAAAATTGAACAAAAAAAAGATGAAAATCACTCTAGATCAGGTTGATTTTGTTCTTCTTCTTCATCCATTCCCAGTAACTCCAAGACTCTTACAGACTGAATGGCATTCCCTGCAATTCCTTTTATAGAGGCGTGCATATCTATCGTGTTCACAGGTTCAATGGCTTCTTTTTTATGAGTGACAAAAATTCGTCCTTGATACCATCACAAATGGTTACGGAATTATGGGTACAGTTTTTTAATGTAATAGGATCAAAACTGTTGATGGTTATTTTTGACGGCTTGAACTCTTTACATTGCAAATGGGTAAACATGTTCAGTGCTGCTTTGGAGGTAGCGTAGGCGGTCATGCAATAATTGGAGTAACAAAAGTCTTCATCCTTCATTTTGTTTATATCACCCATTGCACTTGTTATATTAATAATGCTAGGATCATCACTTTTTTCAAGCAGTGGCTTTAGCAACTGTATCATTCTAATGACTGCAAATAGATTTGTTTCATACACCTGCCTTACATCATCAATATTGATTTGGTCTATTTTTTGACCAAAACCGTTGGCAATTTCTGCATTGTTAATCAATAAGTCCAACCTGCCAAATGTGGAAATAATCCTGTTTTTTAATTCCAGAACGCTTCCTTCGGATGTGAAATCAGTTTTAACCAACGTATAATCCTGGAGCGCTCCGGCTTCCTGCGAAAGCAGCTCATAGCTCTTCTTACTAGCTGCAAGAATGACATCATAATCATTGTTCAATAAAATATTGGCAAAGGTTTTTCCCAAACCATTTCCTGATTCCGTAACAACGGCTATTCTATTCTCTTTCATGGCACTCATAATTTACTTATACAAAATTAACTAAAATCAATCTCAAAAAAGAACCACTTTCCTTTTATAAATGACCCAAATACTCACATTGCCCTTCATGTGCAAATGGCGTTCCAATTCCATTCCCTCAATCCATTTGACGGAATTTGTTTGGAGTGGTTCCGCTTAATTGTTTAAAAAATCTGGTAAAATGTGTCGGTTCCTGAAAATTCAACCGGTATGCAATTTCCGCTATGTCCAAGCCGGAATATTTCAATAAGCTTTTACTTTCCACTAGCAACCTTTCCTGAATGATATCTTTTGCGCTTTTCCCTGTTAACTTTTTAACCGTGGTTGTAAGGTAATTTGGTGTAATGTTGAGTTGTTCTGCATAATCACCCACATTTTTTGTATCAACGTACATCTTATCCACCAGTATTTCAAATTTCTGGGTAATCATCTGCGCTCTTGTCAGATGATTTTCGGTGGATTTGTAGCGTTCATATACGGCTTTACAGAAATACAAAAAGGATACCAACATCCCTTCGAGCATTTTTTCTTGGTATGGATGGGGATTTTTAAATACGGAATGTATTCTATGCGCATCGAAATGAAGGGATTCCAGCTCCTCTTTAGTTAGCATCAACACACTGTTTTCAGACATTTTCAAAAACGGAAACTCTTCAACGACATTTGGCAACACATTCATTAAAAACTCTTTTTTGAACATGATATGGAATCCCGCCATTTTTGAATCGCGAACCCAAGAGAACACTTGACCTGGCACAACAAACAATAAAGGGTATTCCTCCAGTGTCAACCAATCTGTATTGAGGTTTAATTTGCTATCCCCTACATAGGTCATTAATCCAATTTGATAAAATCCTTGTCTGTATGG
>DASWKU010000425.1:0-3621 GCA_036396455.1 Flavobacteriaceae bacterium | reverse complement strand
AGAAGGTATGTTCAGTATGCCCTTAAAATCAGCATCTCAAAATGATTTAATCAAAGACACCCAATTGGCCATAGATGGTATCTGGTTGAGAAAGTTTTATTCCACCATTGAACATAATTATTCAAAAGCACCACATTATTCCTCCGTTTATGGATTAATAAAAACAGTTTTGGAAAGGGAACACAGAACCATTGGTGAATTGGCGATGTGCAGTGTGGAAATGATTAGCGATTACATTGGGCTCAAAACAAAGTTTGAAATCAGTTCTGTGGATTACCATAAAAATAATGTAAAAAGTGGAATTGATAGACTATTGGCAATTTGCCATGAGGCAAAAGCTACAGTTTACATCAATCCAATAGGCGGGCAAGCTCTTTATTCGAAAAACGAATTCAAAAATGCCGATTTACAGCTTTATTTTATACAACCCAATGAGATTAGATACCAGCAATTTGGGAATGAATTTGTACCTTGGTTGTCTATAATTGACGTTGTCATGTTCAATCCTGTTGATGTTGTACAAAACCTATTAAAAGACTATACCTTATTGTGAAGGAGACGTATAAAAAAATAATTGAGCATTATGAAAATTGCTTGAAGGCCCATGGTGATACCCACCTTGGTGTTGACTGGCCCAATTATGAAGATGCGATTACCAGATATCAAGTTATGTTGGATGTTATTAGGGATAAAGATACTCAAGTGACTGTGTTGGATTTCGGTTGTGGGACCTCACATCTCTATCAATTTATTTTGGAAAACAAGCATGGGAACATCACCTATTCCGGGCTTGACATTTCGAAATCGTATATTGATATTTCGCAAAAAAAATATCCGGAAAACACCTATTATAATTTAGATATTTTAAAAGAAACCAATACCATTTCCAATTTTGATTATATTATTTGCAATGGCGTTTTTACTGAAAAAAGAGAGTTGTCCTTTGATGCCATGTGGCATTATTTTAAAGACATGATCACCATTATTTTTAACAAATCCAACAAAGGCATCGCCTTTAATGTGATGAGTAAAGCTGTGGATTGGGAGCGATGGGATCTGTTCCATTTGCCCACAGATTTATTGATCGATTTTATGACCAAAGATCTATCCAGGAATTTTATCATCAGGAATGACTATGGCCTTTATGAATATACCGTATATTTATATAAAGAGATATGACCAATAACGTAATTATTTTTGGCCTACAAGATTTTGCAGAGCTCGCCCATTATTATTTAGAACACGATAGTGACTATCAAGTTGTAGCATTTTGTGTGAATGAAGCCTATATGCCTGAAGAATCAAGTTTTAAGGGTTTGCCCATTGTATCCTTTGAAACTGTTGAACAAATTTATCCACCTTCTGAATATCAGTTTTTTGCACCTATGTCCCCCAAAAAAATGAACACATTACGTGAAACCATCTATTTGGAAGGCAAGCGAAAGGGGTATGGGTTTATAAATTATATTAGCTCTAAAGCCACCTTATTTAATAATCAAGTAGGGGAGAATTGTTTTATTTTGGAAGATAATACCATTCAACCATTTACCACCATAGGGAACAATGTCGTGCTGTGGAGTGGTAACCATATTGGTCATCATTGTGTTATAAAAGATCATGTCATGTTTACCTCCCATGTTGTCTTGTCCGGACATTGTGTTGTGGAATCCCATTGTTTTTTTGGTGTGAATGCAACTATTCGGGATGGGTTAACCATTGCCAAAGGGGGTTTGATTGCCATGTCAGCATCCATTACAAAAAACACGGATGAGTGGGGTGTATATGTTGGGAATCCTTCAAAAAAGCTGGATAAATCAAGTTTAGACATCACTATATGACTTGGGTAAAACAAGGTTTGATTTTTAATGTAAATGGTGAACATGATTGGAATAAAAGTCATGCACAATTACCTATTGTAGATGTCAATTATGGTGATAAATGGAGAATTTATTATGCAACTCGAAATAATCTGAATCAAAGCAATATTAGTTATTTTGAGGTTGTTGCAGGAGAGCCTTCAAAAATTTTATATGTACATCATTCTCCAATATTGACATTAGGACAATTAGGTACATTTGATGAAAGCGGGTTAATGCCTGTTTCTGTAGTTGATTTCAAGAATAAGAAGTATTTGTATTATGTTGGGTGGAGTTTAAAAAAAACAGTCCCTTACCATAATACCATAGGATTGGCCTTAAGTTCTGATAATGGGAAGTCATTTGAAAAATATGGAGAAGGCCCTATATTTGACTTGACACCTTTTGAGCCTTATTCTAATGGAACAATCAACATCATTATTGAGAATGGTGTCTGGAAGGCATGGTATCAGTCTATTACTAAATGGGAAAAGATTGATAATAGATTGGAGCCTTTTTATCATATAAAATATGCCGAATCTCCTAATGGTATTGTTTGGGAAAGAAAAGGTATAGTTGCCATAGATTATAAAGATAAAAATGAAGGAGGTATTGTAAGTGCTTCTATTTTAAAAGAAGAAGGCCTTTATAAAATGTGGTATGCTTATCGAAAAGCTTCTTATTATAGAGAGAATAGAGATAGTTCTTATCGTATTGGTTATGCAGAATCAAAAGACGGTATTATTTGGAAACGCAAAGATCAACTCGCTGGAATTGATGTATCAAACGAAGGTTGGGATAGTGAAATGATAACTTATCCTAATGTTTGCAAATTTAAAGGGCTAAGGTTCATGTTTTATAATGGCAATGGTTTTGGGTCCAGTGGGATAGGATATGCAATTTCTAAATAACAGAATATTAAATTGAAAAGATGAAAGAAGATTCACCAGTTGAAATAGTATTTGATGAATTTAATGTTGATCTGATGCTAAATCATCAAATTGAAAACATTAGGGAAAATGTATTTCAAGGAAGGATAGTGATATTAAAACACGTTTTCACTGAACAAGAGATGCTTCAATTAAAAAAAGGGATTATTCAATGGGGCACTGAGACTCCTGTATTTCCTCATGGAGAATCTCCAAGTAAATACCCTAGCTTGAATTACCATCGTATCGATGACGGAAGTGTGCCTTCGGTCTGCCCACATATTTTTCATCAATATGGTTTCAATACCATTAATGAATTGAAGACTGAACTTTCAATCCCGATGCTAAAAATTGTCAACAAATTGGTTAAGATTCAAAACGACATAGCAGAGACAAATTTTGAAATTTCATTAAAGGAGTTACGTTTAAAAGTATTGCACTATCCAGAAGGTGGCGCTTTTTTGGCTAAACATAAGCATCCAATGGAACCTCAAAAGATTGGGTTAATTTTATCTTTATCGAAAATAGGAAAAGATTTTAAAACTGGAGCGGTGGCTTTTAACACACCAGATGGCTATGTAAATACCGTGGCTCATCATGATATAGGAGATGTACTTTTGTTTAGATATGATCTTGAACATGAAGTCACTCCTGTAAATCCCGATAAGAAGAAAATAGATTGGCTTAAACCAACCGGAAAATGGAGTGTAGTTTTAGAATTGAGAGACACGCACGCATTATCCCATCAAAAATAGTGTATAATTATTATGGGAATGAACAATAAATATGTTTGCTTAATTTGTAGGGGAAATTCTTTTACAAAAACATCAACTCTA
>DASWKU010000424.1:0-8204 GCA_036396455.1 Flavobacteriaceae bacterium | reverse complement strand
TAGGAGAGGGCAAAAACAAAATGAGCGTTATAAACGCCATCAGGAACAAGCTTGTCCTGAGAATTTTTGCATGTGTCAACAACAATAGACCCTATCAAAAAAAATATGGGTTTAAGCTTGTTTAATCCATAGAAATCGGGGATACGTCGGGGATACTCCCGAGATGGTTCGGCTAGTGACGCTAAAGGTCGGCACAAGGGTAACTCCCGAGGCTTCGGGATTGTAGAGAAAAATGGTGCAAACCTTTAAAAATTCTTGAAGAGTTTTTATTTAATTAACAGCCTCATAATACAATCGACTTCCCCATTCTTGAACACAAACCTCCGAAATATTCGCCTCATACATTAAATAATCGAACTCTTCAACAACTTTTCGGACTGCCGGAGCATCACTTAAACATATCCGAGTTTCATGGTTGCTTTTTGTTCCACCCCTCGTGAAATTGAGCGAACCCAGATACGCAATCTCATCGTCAACAATGTAGATTTTACTGTGAATGTAAGGACTGTATAAGCCATTTGCGTTTTCAGATAGTACCACTTTAAAGGGAAACAACTTCTTGTAGGTGTAATAGTAAATCCTTTTGTGCTTGATCTTTGATCTGTAGAACCGAGCCATTGTGAAAAATAATGATATTGGAAGCATAAGCCAAACCACTCTATAATCGTTTAGGCGATATGCCAAAGCCAACATTATTAAGAATAGGATTATTACAGACCAATTCAAGACTTGCACAATTCCTTTCCATTTATGTCTTCGGTATCTCGCTTCTCCATCAATATGGACTTCCTGACGGATGAGTTCATGAATGTTACGTTTTCGATCTCCATAAAAGTCCTCGATCTTATCAGTAGTGATGAGCTTAACATCAATACCTTTATAATGCAGATCAATGAGTTTTTTGACCAGATATGGAGAAAGAAACGGGGATACGATTTTGACTGAACGTTTGGCATATTCAATATCCTTTATCAATTTTTTTCCTGCTCCGGTACCGATATAAATGTCACTTATGGCATTGTTAAAAAACATGGTATTTTGATTTTGGGTTGACCTTTAAAGATACAAAAACCAAAGTCCATTTTAAAGCAGATTTAATCCCAAAATCATTAATTATCAACAAATTAAATGTTCATTATTTAACAGGAAACAACTGCCTAACCTCATAATGGATCCGTTCATAATTCGCCTGTATCTCGGCAGAATCAAAGGTGTGTACAGGAGGGGGCAATGCCCTTTGAATGTTTGGTATCTTGAACTGAATCCTTTTGTCCTTGCCATCCGCAAACGAAATAAACTCCCCTTGTTTCAGCCTAAAGAACACATCCGATCGGATTTTACTGACTTCCCGTTCTCCCTTGGTAACTCGCGAATCAAAATTAAGGGAATGGCTCTGACTGATGCTGGTGGTCGGTTTTTTAACAATCTCAAAAAAACGTTCGTAATATTTAGCAGTATCGGGGTCATTGGCTTTCCCAAAGAACTGATAGGACAGATTGCTCAAGATGGCGCGGCTTGCCTTGTCGCCATACATCATGTCGTTTTGGATTTTGTCCTGTAAAACATAGATGGTGGTGATATCGTAACTCCGAAGGGTGGCCGGAATCCTATGCATGTTCAAGAGCCGAATGGTTGGGGCTTCCTCCATAAGAATAAAGGAAGGGTCCCGATCCCGGATACTCATTTGTTTGGTAATGGTATGGATGATGGTGGCAATGACCGGGGAATATGCCGTTTCATATTTTGGGTTGTTGACGATTGATACCACGGACGGATGCCTGGGGTTGTTAATGTCCAAAGGAATATCGTCGGCCGAAAGGGTCATAAAAATGCGTTGGGTGGTGATTTTTTTTAGGGCGTTGGCCAGCGTACTCATCACACCTGCGGTTTGCCGCTCCGAATCTATCCCACTAATAAAAGCATCGGCCATGGCCCTGGAAGTGAAATTGGAACTCAACAACTTGATCAGGTTTTGGGTATTCAGATGTTGATAGGTCGCAATCAAATGGGGTAAGGTACAATACTGTGGGTGTTTCGTTTTAAGGATCCAAATGAGCCCACCCAACAGGCCTTCCACGGCATCATTAAAGAATTTGGAAGACCCCATGGCAACCGTTTCCCGTTGCTCCAAAAGATTTTCCAAAAGCACTCGGGAGACTTCATTGACGCTCTCTTCATCCACCATATAGCGCGGGGCAATGGGATTGACCTTGGCATAGATGTCATCAAAAGAAATGATATGAAAAGGAATCTCCTCATTTTGAAATAAAGGATAGGCCATTTCAGTGATCTCAAAATGCTTGTAATCATGGATGATGCCACAAAATTCATGGGTATTCAAATGTTTTAGAAAACTATAGACCACCGATTCCGTTTTACCACTGCCCGCCGATCCTATAATGGACACACCCCTACGAATATTTTGCAAGGTCAGTGAACCCTGTTTTAACTTAAACTTGACATGATATTTTTTATGGATGTTCGAATCAGTTTCCGGAACATTCCAAAGGGCATACAAAACGGTATTCAAACCTTGAAGCGGTAACAACCATTGCAATACCATATCCATGAACCGTGAAATTGGGGCATAACTGTATAAGATAAACCCAACGGTCAAAATCAAAATGGAATGGATGGCAAAGGCATAGTTGCTCATCTTAAATCCGATATACAGAAGGCCTCCAAAAAAAAGATAGCCACTAATAATCAATATGGTAGATGCAGTCATCATATATCTTTTTTATATGCCAATGGAGCTCGCACCCTTAACAAGGTCCATGGATTTTTTTAACTGTTTGAGCGTTTTTAGTGCCAATTGTACTTTGTTGGTTGGGATGTCCAAGGGTGACGTATTTACACCTGCCTTCTCCAATAATTTAAATGCAACACTCCTTTCAGTGGTGGGAAGCTGCATCAAATGAGCAAAATAAGTGTAGGGATCTTTGATATACGCTTTTCTTGCCGTATAGGTTTCCACAAAATTCCGGTCATACTTAAAAAGTCGGTCAAAGGTCTTTTCAGCATTTTTGAAAAATTCATCACGATTAAACCCCCGTTTGACCACCATGCCGTTCAACGTGGATTCGGATGCCTTGTATTGACTTCCGGGAGAAATGCTAAAGGTGTTGGATGTGTCCTTACGACTGACAATGATATGGACATGGGTCTGTACACCTGGCTTCTTCATGCCCTGTTCGATAATCTCTCCGTCAATCCGATGTGGTATTTCAGCCTTTAGCTTTTCAATCTGTAGCTGAATGGCTTTAACATTGCCCTGCAACTCGCCTCGCACCACCTTTCGGATGTCGTTATTCAGTTTGGCAATTTTGGCTTTGAACACTTGGTTCTCCTTGATTTCACGGTCGTATCCCTTAAACCTGCGTTCATGTTCAATCTTTGCGTAGTACTTGATGCTATCCACCGATATTGGTGTCTCCCTATAAAAAGAGGCGGCATAATCCTTCATCACTTCCCGTACATAGGTTCGTAACAACGCAGGATCATTATGGATTGCTTTAAGCTCTTTTTGACTCGGATTGATGGTCAGGGCATAGAATTTGGGTTCCGTTTTCTTGAGCTTTGCGGTATTCCCATCAATATCCTTAACAACATGTTCGGGAGCTATATGGTTATTGTTCTGATCAAAAAAATGTTCCTGAAGGTCGGGTTCTTTCTCCTCATTTTCCTTTTCCAAATAATCCACAAAATCTGCTGCGCTTTGTGAGAAGGTACTTTCCAAATGCTGCTTGGTAATGCTGATATACATACTTATCGATTTTTAAATTGTGCTTTGATCCTGTTAAATTCCTCAATACTCATATCAATCTGTAATTTGGGTTTTCCAAAACTGGGCGTGATGATCCTGACTTTTGAAAACAGGATATCTTCAAATTGTTCCCTTGTTTTTTCCAATTCCCGTTTGATTGTGTTTTTTTCCTTTCGGAGCTCGATAGCTTCCAGCGAATCGAAAAAATCGGTTTCTGGCTTTTGATGAATTGTGCTTCCATCCAATATCAAGTCCGCTTGTACTTCCTTGCTAGGTATCTGTTCAAAAAGCAATTGCAGCATGGTGTTGGTAGGTTGGGTTTGGTGTTTTTCAATATCTTTCACAATAGCGATCAGCGCATTGATCCGCTTTTTGATATTGGCTTCCATACCTCGGATGTTCGGCCCAAAATTTTGGAAAGGGGACATTTGGTAGGTATCAAAAAAATCCATCATCCCTTCCAATACCTCGCTATGGGTTTTCCCATGGACTTTGGAAAAACTTCGAAACCGTTGTACGGTTTCCAACTTAAAATTAATGCGACCAAATTGTACTTTCATATGTTTATATTATTCTATATTTCGGTCATATGGAACACCCTGAATAAACATCCTCGTGTGTGTGAAGCCTGATTCTCATGGGTGTTTCATCTGTCTATATCCAGTATCTTTTATGTTCCACTAGGATAGTGTACTCCAGTGTTTATGCGGCTTCACGAGGGAACTATCCTAGTGGTGTTATTTTTTTAAAGCCTGAAAAGCGAGAGAATCATTTTTAAATTTCTGTTTATCAGCAATTTGAAAATCAATTGACCACTGCAACATCGCGCCAGCGTGTTGCCCTCTTGCTATTCCGTTTCGTCCCGCCCTGCGGGACGAAAATTTTTAACCTCATATCTTAAAGTTAAAGGTGTCATTTAGTGCCAAAAAACGGTCAATAAATTTTAACAGCTTTTGAATTACATTATTAAAGAATGATTTGCGAAATGCAAAGAATCATACGAATCCCTTAAAATTAAAACGGACAACTTTCGCTGTCCGTTTCCACATATATACATGACGGTCGAATTCAAATATTGAATACGAATTGATAGGTATATAGATTTCGGAGGGCTTCTTCTTCAAGCATAGTGTCATAATTTATATGATGTGCTTGTGCATAAGTCTTGATATCGTCACCGAATTTCTGTTCCACATCACGCTTTGAATTTTGAAGCAACCGTTCTTGAGCTTCCTCATTGAGGTCTGTATAATTAAGATAGATCATAACTGGTCGTTTTTATGGTTAATATTCACTTGGGAGCATCAAGGTGTTATCTATAAAATACAAGCGAAGTTCGTCCAGAGGAAAATCCGTTACATGATATTTATGCTCTTCAAAAATGTTACCGTTGCCATCACCATAGGTTATCTTTGCCCCATAACCATAAAGTGTTTCTTCTTCGGGCGTGAATTTTTTAAAATCCACCGTTATAAAATAGCTTCTGTTCATCAAGCTTTTGGCAATCACCGAGGTATCTGTTATCAACCAAAAACAATCCGCAGCTCGTGCCAGGAAGTTGATTCCCTCTGTATATCTAGTTCTTAAAAGCGGGATTTGAAACATGGTTTCCGAACCATGAAAATGTTGCAATCCCATTTGTATTTCCTTAACTTTATCATTCATTGCTATACTTTTTAAAGGTTAATAATGAGAAAAGGGGGTGTGATTATAAGGGACACCCCCTTTAGTTTTTCTGATTAATTTGGGCTTCCCAAAAGCAATACTTCATTGACCACCACTTCGGTTACATAGCGTTTTACACCGTCGTTATCCTCATAACTTCTTGAGGTCAATTTGCCCTCAATGGCAAGTTCCTTGCCTTTGGCTACGTACTTTTCAATGATTTCGGCTTTCTTGCCCCATGCCACAACATTGTGCCAATTGGTGTCGGTTTGCTTTTCGCCTTTACCGTTCGTGTAGTTCTCATTGGTCGCCAATGATAACCGTGCCACTTTTTTTCCGCTTTCCAAGTTCGTGATGCTAGGCTCTTGCCCTACATGTCCGATTAACTGTACTTTGTTTCTTAATGTACTCATGATTTAAAAAATTAAAGATTAATATTTCCCCTATTGGATTTAAAACAGATTAAATTTTAAGGGGTTTTTTGTTCTATTTCCCTCAAGCGCAGCACAATGGATGGTGTGGGTTTTGTCAAGACTTTTGGAAAAAAATCAGGAGTGTCTGCGACGTAGTAAAACCCTTGGGTTTTCAAGGAAGTAGAAACCTTATTTTTTTTCAAAATTTGCACGGTCTTGACAAGTTCCACAAGGGCATTAGCAATTCTTTTAAATGCATTTGTGTTGGAGCGTACGGGAAGTTAAGTGAGATAAGCAAATGGATTTATATTAGAAGTGCTTATGCCCTGCCTGTTTTTCGCTGTCCCGAAAAACAAACCAAGGCGCCATCCATTACAAACCCCTTAAAATGCCTTTGCCAGTCTTTGGATTTTTAAGGATTGGCGAGTAAGAACCAGGGAAGGTCTTGCCGACAATCCTGCCAACGAAAATTCAGGAGCTGGCTTTTCTGATTTTTTTGATAACCCAGTACTCTTTAAGCGGACTCCTTGTCAAAGTTTTATATTGGGAACGGCGCCTTCCTGCTCGCGTTGGCCATCAGGATTGGGCAGGAGTGGCGGAGTGGAGATATAAAACTTTTGCAAGGGGTCCAAGATATTTTAATGAAGCGCTTTTCCCGAAATGGAGGCACGACATGCAGGGGAATGGGCTGCAATGGTGTTGGTATCATGATATTGGATTGGGAAACTCCAGTTTATTAGGTACTGGTGCAACCGACGTGTTCGAATACCTTGCTGTGCATTCTAGTCAACTATTAGCCAACGTCCAGTAAATACTGTGTGTTAAACCCCTAAAACTATGGTTGGATCAATATCTAGTTTAATGCTAATATCTCTTGCTACTTTTAAAGTCGGTTCGCTTTTTCCAGTTAAATATTCACTGATACGAGAAGTGCTGATACCTAAAAGCTCAGACAATTTTTTTTGGTTTAGACCCGTTTCAGCCATGCGTAATTTTATAACTTCAACAAGCGAAGGTTTTTTAACCGGGTAGTTTCTTTCTTCATAATCCGCGACAAGGTCGGACAGTATGTTCAACTCAATATAGCCTTTAGCATCTGTGTTCTCGATGTTGTCCACATCTTGTAAAAGAATTTCAATTCTATCTACAATGACGTTATACTCTTTTTTTAAATTTATCATTACTAAATGTTTTTAATATCCTTTATTTTATCATAATCTGAATGGGTGCCTATAAAACGTATGTATATTTTTTTAGCATTAAACGAAATAATGGCAACCAATCTATAATCATTTCCTTTAATATTGAATACATATCGATTGTTGCCCACATAATCAACGCTATTAAAGGTTTGTTTAACATCGTTGAGGTTATCCCATTTTTTTGCTGTTGTCGTATGATACCAAAAGTTTAGAGCATTTTCGGAATTTGGATGTTTGCCTGAAAACTCCTGTATTCTCTTATAGGTTACTATACGCATTATTGAACTTCAGCTTTTATTGAGCAAATATAATACCAAATTTTGAAATATAAAATAAAATTACAAATTATAAAATAAAAGCAATTTCCCAAATAATATGATTATCCTAAAATGAAAACATCTAATGCACGCCTACTGACTATAAACCTTGCTGTGCATTGAGAGGGTTTTGGCTTTGCAGTGCCATTGGGGTGGATGCTCATCAAGTTCTGTTTTTATGCTTTCCCAAAACTAATCACTCTTTTAGTATCTCACAATATGCTCAAGGCCGAAAGCTTACCTATTAATCATAACTTTTGGTTATTATAATAGCCAAAAGTTATGCTTTTTAGATAAAATACAAACTAAAAGGTAAGCCAGCTATAGGAACTACTTACCGAAAACTGGAAACCAACAAAATAATTTTACTTCTTTTTGAAAAATTGGGGTGTGGATGACCGAAGGCTTACGGGGAAGCCCAGTAAACATCGGGCCTGGGAGATGTAGGCAGAACGCTGTCGAGAAATGGCCACATCTCGGCCGAGATGTGGGCAGAACTCCTGCGGGACATGCGCCTATCTTTTTGAAGAGAACGCCATAGCAGGGAAGGCCATGGCGTTTCCATATCATTTTTTGGTCTTATTGGGGGGCCTACACCTTTTGGTAGGTGGCCGTCTGCAGGGCATTCTTGATGTCCCTCCCCGGGGTGAAGACCACTTTGTTGCCCACAACGTTGCCGCTGCCCACCTCCTCTTCGGTGGGGGCGCCCGTGCTCTTTATGTTGGTCCTGAAAGAGCCCAGCTCGCCCAACTGTACAATGGTGCTATTGGTGAGCTTCTCGGGGATGAGCTGTACCAGGGCACTCAACACGGCCACGATATCGGCACGGTTTACGGTGCTT
>DASWKU010000423.1:0-1972 GCA_036396455.1 Flavobacteriaceae bacterium | reverse complement strand
AAAGCCATGTTGGAAGATATTGCCATTTTAACCGGTGGTACCGTAATTTCGGAAGAAAGAGGGTTTACCCTTGAAAATGCAGACATTAGCATGTTGGGTACTGCCGAAACCGTAACCGTTGATAAAGACAACACAACCATTATAAACGGAGCCGGAAAAGCTGCCGATATTAAAGCAAGAGTGAACCAAATAAAAGCTCAAATTGAAACCACAACCAGCGACTATGACAAAGAAAAACTGCAAGAGCGTTTGGCCAAATTGGCTGGCGGTGTAGCCGTACTTTATGTAGGTGCTGCAAGTGAGGTTGAGATGAAGGAGAAAAAAGATAGGGTGGAGGATGCTTTACATGCCACAAGAGCTGCCGTTGAAGAAGGTATCGTTGCCGGTGGTGGCGTTGCTTTCATTCGTGCGAAAGTTGTATTGGAAAAATTGACCACCAATAATTTGGACGAAGCAACAGGAATTCAAATTGTGGCTCGAGCCATCGAATCTCCTTTACGTACCATCGTTGAAAACGCAGGTAACGAGGGCAGTGTTGTTGTGGCTAAAGTTATGGAAGGCAAAGGCGACTTTGGTTTCGATGCCAAAACAGAAACCTATGTACAAATGCTAAAAGCCGGAATTATAGATCCAACCAAAGTGACACGTATCGCCTTGGAAAATGCGGCCTCAGTTGCAGGCATGATCCTGACTACCGAATGTGCCTTGGTGGACATTAAAGAAGATGCTCCAGCAATGCCGGGCGGTATGGGTGGCGGAATGCCGGGAATGATGTAAAGATAAATTCCTTTAATAAATTAAAACGCTTCAATGATAAATTGAGGCGTTTTTTTATGATTTGTTTTAATAACTTTTTTTGTTTACAACATATTGAATTGTTTGAAATAAAAAACTATATTGTTATTCAGTAATTTAATCATTGAACTATAGCAAATATTTAAGCAAAAAATAAATAAACAACACAGAATTAATTGTAATTTTGCCCGATTTTTATTTTGTAAATAATTAATATCCAAACAATTGAAAGAAGATTATCACAAATGGTACTCACCTACCTTAAATAAAGACATCGAGATGCTGGTTTTTGGACATGCAGGTTATCCCGTCATCCTGTTTCCAACCACGAGCGGTCGCTATTATGAGTGCAAGGATTTTAAACTTATTGAATCGGCGCAATGGTTTTTGGATCAAGGGCTGGTACAAATTTATTGTCCCGATAGTATCAACGAATTGAGTTGGTACAACAAAAACATCCATCCTGCCGAGCGTGTCAAAAGCCATATCTGGTACGACAAATTTATTATGGACGAAGTAGTCAATGCCATTTGCCATGACAAGGGCATCCCAAAAGTCGCAGTTGCAGGTCCAAGTTTTGGAGGCTATCAAGCCGCCAATTTTGCCTTTAAACATCCCGAAAAAGTAAGCCACATGTTCAGTATGAGCGGTGCCTTCGATATTAAATCCTTCATGGATGGGTATTATGATGATAATGTGTTTTTTAACAATCCCATGGATTTTCTTCCGGGAAGCAACCATCCCGATCTTTGGAAGATGCACATTATCCTTGGTGTTGGCGAATGGGACATTTGCTTGGAATCCAATCAAAAACTGGCAAAGATTTTAAGCGATAAAAACATTCCGTTTTGGTTCGACGAACGCAAATGGGCAGAACACGATTGGCCAATTTGGAGACAGATGTTTCCCCATTACTTATCTAAACTATAATTAACCAAAAAAACAGCATAATGAAAAAAATAGGCATCTTATTCGGACAGGAAAATACATTTCCTCAGGCATTTATAGACCGTGTCAATTCACAAGGGATTAAGGACATAAAAGCGGAAGCTGTAAGTATTGACATGGTGGAACAAGCCAAACCTACCGATTATGCCGTGATCATTGATCGCATTTCACAAGATGTCCCGTTTTACAGAGCCTATTTAAAAAATGCTGCCATTTCGGGTACTGCCGT
>DASWKU010000422.1:0-7616 GCA_036396455.1 Flavobacteriaceae bacterium | reverse complement strand
TAATGGAGCGGTTTTCAATCCCGGAAACATTAATGAAACCCCTCAATTTGCTTCCTTGATTTGGGAAATCTACACATGGAATGGTGACCTTAACTTTTTAAAATCCTATTTTCCAACCGTTCAAAAAGGTCTGGATTGGCTGATGACAGAAAATGATACCAACCACAATCTGTTTCCTGATGGCTTCGGAATGATGGAAATCCATGGGATGGATTCCGAAATGATCGATGTGGCCGTGTATACCCAACGCGCTTTTGAGGATGCTGCAAAAATTACCTTGGAATTGGGTGAACAGGAACTTTCCAATCGTTATAGGAAATTAGCCGAAGAACTTAAAACTAAAATCAATACCGAATTCTGGTCAGATGAATTCAACTCCTATGCCGATTTTATTGGCACCGATGCCCAAGCCCTAAAATTAATAGACGATGCCATTGTTAGGGCCGATACGTTGAACAAGCCTTGGGCAGTTGAAGAATTGAAACAGACCAAACAACGCATCCTATCACATCCGTCCAAAGACCTGAAACCCTTTGTGCTGCACCATAATTGGGTGGTGAATACGCCCATGGAAATGCACATTGCCGATCCAGATAAAGCTGAAAAAGCGCTGAAAACGGCTGAAACCTTTGTCAATCCCTTTGGGGTGTTTGTTACGGGAATCGACCGGGATGAATCCGCCGGAACCGATGAAGGGTCGTTCAAAGGAAGTAAATCCTTTTCGTATACAGGAGCCGTCATGACCCTTCCAACCAGCGTTTTGGCCATTGCCGAAAACAATTATGGACATCCCGATAAAGCCTTGGATTATTTAAAACGTATGACCAAAAGTTTCAGTTATGCGTTACCCGGAAGCATGTACGAAGTTTCACCGGATTATGGCATGATTACCCAAGCTTGGACCATTTATGGCTATGCCATTCCCATCATTCAACAGTTTTTTGGCATTCGTCCCATGGCATCCAAAAAAACGGTCACCATACAACCCCAAATGCCCAAGGCCTGGAACACGGCTGCTTTGGAAAATGTTGAAATTGTCGATAATTCAGTTTCTATATTTTATAACAAAATAGATGGTGAAACCAAATTAAAAGTACAACAATCCAATACCAACTGGACGTTGGAAATTGTGATTCCGAAGGTAGATTTAAAAAGTTATGATGTGGATAAAAGCAACGTGAATATTGAAGAATTAGAGAATCGTTTGGTTTTTAAAACCATTCAAAAAGAAATCATTATAAAATTTAAAAAATAACAGATAAAAACGAACCCGTGTACTTATTAAAAAAATACTGGAAATTGGTTCATGTTTGTATGTTTGACAAACCAATAGACTATTTAATATCTTTAATTTCTAAAGCTGATTTTAACTTGAAAAACCTACTTATATTACTAATATTTAGCGGCTCGATTTCAATTATTGCGCAATCAAAACCATTGTCTGAATTGAAATCTGGTGAATATTTTTTTTATGGAAGTGAATTGAACCTTACTCAATTAGATACCATAATTCTCTATAAAGTTCGCGAAGGAAAAAAGGAGAATAAACTTTTAAATATTCAATATCTTACTATGCATAAGGGTGAAAATAAAAATTTAGTTTATCTAAATTTTAGAAGAATTGGTAAGCTAAAAGTAACTCTTGTTGATTTAAACACTTGGAATATAGTGAAAATCAATCGAAAATTTAAGTTCAATACAGATAACATTAATTCTATTTTGAGTATTCAGAATGAAGAGCATGTTGTATCTGAATTTAAAGCATTAGATACAGAAAGTGAAAAAATGACCTGGCAACTCACAAAGAACGGTGAATTTTATAAAAACAGACATATTGAACTACTGAAAATTCAACTAATTCGAATTTTGCATTAACTGATATCTCAAAAACTGAATTTAAACTACCATGTCGATAAAAGCAATATAAGTATTGAAAAAATGATGAAATGGGTAGTTTTAAAACTACCCTAACCGAAGCAATTATTAAACTTTTAAAGCAACATATTTCATATTGAATGAATCCAAACGTAAAAATATTAGAGACCAAAGTGTTGTCCGACAATTGGTACACACTTAAGAAAATCACGTTCAACTACCTTAAAAAAGATGGGACTTGGCAAACCCAAATTCGGGAGTCCTACGATCGTGGCAATGGTGCTGCCATTTTGCTTTACAATCCAAAAAGAAGAACCGTAATCTTAACCAAGCAGTTCAGGCTTCCAAGCTATATCAATGGCAATGACGATGGGATGATGATCGAGTGTTGTGCCGGACTGCTGGACAACGATAATCCCGTGGACTGCATACGCAAGGAAGCCTTGGAAGAAACAGGCTATCAAATCCAGAATGTCAGGAAACTATTTGAAGCCTATATGTCACCGGGAGCGGTTACCGAGATCCTTCATTTTTTTGTCGCTGAATATGATGACCAAATGAAAATTAATGATGGAGGCGGCTTGGACCATGAACAAGAAGACATTGAAGTTCTGGAGCTTGATTTTGAGGCGGCTTACAAGATGATTTCGACTGGAGAAATTAAAGATGCCAAAACCATCATGCTTTTGCAATATGCCAAAATTCATAATCTTGTGGCTTAAAATCATGTTTGGCTTTTTCAATAAAATAGTCGAACTTCGTTCCTGCCTGCCAGCAGACAGGTAACTATTAATATAATCCATTGAAATTGGCCATATCATGATATTATGGAACACAAAACTTAAGTATGAATAGATATCTTGTTATAATTCTTTTCCCATTAATTTCTTATTCTTGTTATGGTCAGAATGGCAAACACAATTTCAGAATAAGAACTATTACTGCCGGAGTAACCATTTCTGGTCTATCTGATACCACTTCAATTATCAAGGCCGTAGCGCTTCTAAAGGAGGCAAAATCCAGGTTTACCGAGGTGGGATATGATGTCCAGACCATTAGAATTTCCACCCAAAATTTTCATGACTATTTGGGAACTGTCACTTATGCAGAATCCATTGATTTCTTAAAAAAATTTGATCGGATTGCACAAAAAGAGAATATTGCATTTTCGATTGGACAGGTTTTGCCTCCTGATATGTATCGCAATGATATATCAAAATGGGCAGTTAATCTAATCCATCAAACAGAGACCATAAGCTTTAGTTTACCCATTTCTTCAACTGAACGTGGAGTAATGTTTAATTCCATAAAAGCGGCTGCCGAGATAACAGTTGCCATTGCCAACAACAGTAAAGGAGGAGAAGGAAATTTTAGATTTACAGCTTCAGCCAATTGCCCAGACGGTATTCCTTTCTTTCCGGCAGCATACCATGAAGGAGTAAACAGTTTTGCAATTGGAATTGAATATCCAAATGTATTGAAAGAAGTATTTAAGAACTCCGATTGGGGCAATGCCAAACAAAATTTGAAAGAACAACTTGAAAGGAGCTTTCTACCAATAGAAAGATTGGCCAATCAAGTATCAAACATATCAGGTTGGGCCTATGATGGCATTGACACCTCTCCTGCTCCTGGCTTGGATGCCAGTATTGGAGAAGCGATAGAAACATTGACAAAACAACCGTTCGGAGAATCATCCACTTTGAGCGCTTGCGCATTGATAACAGGTGTTATTAAAAGTCTTGACTTGAAAACCTGTGGGTATTCTGGCTTAATGCTTCCAATTATCGAAGATAAAGTCCTTGCCCAGCGCGCCATGGAAAATCGGTATACGGTTCAAGAATTATTATTATTCTCATCTGTTTCCGGTACAGGATTGGATGTAGTACCAATTCCAGGAAACACATCAATACAAACCATTGAACGCATTTACGGAGATGTTGCAGCCTTGTCACTAAAATATACCAACAAAGCACTTTCAGCTCGATTGTTTTTAATTCCCGACAAAGGCGTAGGTGATTTGATAGAATTTGACAATCCCTATCTTACATCATCAACCGTGATGAAGGTGGAATAGTGCCCATAACCTATACAAAAAACATCCTACTATTACAATGTCCCAAAATTCATAATCTCGTGACTTAAATGCATTTGACGTTCTCAATAAAAAAGTCGAACTTCGTTTCTGCCTGTCAGCAGACAGGTAACGTCGTGTATAAAACATTAAAACGATTTCATACATACTAAGTTGTATGCAAGCTGTCCATCACACAATAGCACATTTGCAATTAGCTTCGCTAAACTTCGTTTCGCACCAGCCACGCACGAACCCAAAATTACAAAAGAGCTATTTCCCTACCCTATTCACAAATATCTAATTATTGGCAGTATATTTATTTTGCTGCCGTAATATAGTTTTGTATTTTTGTCGTAAAATAAAAGAATATCTCGACTACCAAACTTCATATTGACAAATTAAAAGAACGCTTTAAAGACGAAAAGAGTTTTAAAACAATTGATATTTCTACTTTTTACAGAGAATATGAGCCTGACTTAAAACAAAACACTATTAATTGGAGAATATACTCATTGGTTCAGATGGGTGTTCTAAATAGAATTGGTAGAGGTAAGTTTGAAACAGGTAAAGGAAAAAATTTCATTCCAGAAATAACCCCAAAACTTAAGACCATTTATTCCAAGCTAAAAAAAGAGTTTCCGTATTTGAAATTTTGTATTTGGCATACATCAACATTGAATGAATTCATGCTGCATCAATCAGGAAATTTTTATGTTTTGGTAGAGGTTGAGAAAGAAGCCATTCAATCGGTTTTTTATTTTCTTAAAGAAGCCAATCATTCGGTATTTATTGACCCAACAAATGACCTGCTTGACAAGTACTTGCCATCCAATAAAGATTCGTTGATTGTTAAACCTTTAGTAACCGAAGCTCCAATTCAAAACATTAAGGGAATAAACACAACTTCATTAGAAAAAATATTGGTAGATATATTTTGTGATGATGTGATTTTTTCTGCTCAGCAAGGTTCAGAAATGCGTGCCATTTTCAAAGAAGCATTTTCTAAATACACTACCAATGAGAATCGTATGTTGAGATATGCTGATAGAAGAGGAAAGAGGGAAAGTTTTAAGAATTATTTAAACTCAATAACAAATTTACGGCAGTAAAACTAAATTACTGCCAAATCATAGTATATGATTAACCAAGAAGTAGTATCATTGGATTGGATAAAAAAGGTTGCCAAAGAAAATCGTAATGCAGACAAAATCCTTGTTGAAAAAGTTATTCGTGCTCTATTGCTTTTAGAGGGGCTCGTAAAACAAAACCTTCCTTTTGTTTTCAAAGGAGGTACAAGCATTAATGCTTCATTTAAATTCAACAAAATGACTTTCTATAGATATTGATATTATTTTACCAAAAGCACCCGAAAATCTTGAAGAAATTTTAGATGCAGTTGCAAAAGAACAAGGTTTTATTAGGAAAGAGTTACAGCATAGAAGTGCGTTAACAAAAATCAAAAAAGAACACTACAAATTTTTCTATATCCCTCTTCATAAATCCAATAAAGAAGAAGAATATGTTTTATTGGATATTTTATTTGAAGAAGTGAATTATTCCAAAATAATAAAACTTCCTATTCAATCCGTTTTTGTACCCATAAAAGAAACCCCTTTATTGGTTGAAGTCCCTTGTTTGGAAGATTTATTGGGAGATAAGCTTACAGCTTTTGCTCCTAACACAACTGGAATTCCATACTTCAAAAAAGAAGACAGTATGAGTATGGAAATCATCAAGCAGCTTTATGATATAGGTAACTTACTCGATATGGTAAATGATATGAGTATCATCAAAGCAACTTTTTATCGCTTTGCAGCAACAGAATTGATTTACAAAAATACGGATGAACTTACAGCAGAAGATGTCCTAGAAGACATTTACCAATCATCCCTTTGTATAGTAAGCAGAGGAACTGACGGTAAAGGAGATTTTGAACAACTACAATTAGGTATTCGAAGAATAAGCAGCTTTATATTTTCTGAAAATTACCATATTGAAAAAGCCATTATTCATGCTTCAAAGGCAGCTTATATTGCTACATTAATTAGGCTTAATGCAGAGACTATTGAAAAATTCAACAATCCATTAGATATGAAAGATTGGATTATTAAAGAACCTTTGAATAATAAGCTGAACAAACTTAAAAAATCCAATCCTGAAGCATTTTTCTATTGGTACAAAATATTTGAACCAACAACACAAGCTACATAAATGGCAATGACGATGGGATGATGATCGAATGTTGTGCCGGATTGCTCGACAATGATAATCCCGTGGACTGCATACGCAAGGAAGCCTTGGAAGAAACAGGATATCAAATCCAGAATGTCAAGAAGCTTTTTGAGGCCTATATGTCACCGGGAGCGGTTACCGAGATCCTTCATTTTTTTGTGGCAGAGTATGATTACCATATGAAAATTAATGAAGGTGGTGGCTTGGCACATGAACAAGAAGACATTGAAGTTTTGGAGCTTGATTTTGATGACGCTTACAACAGGATTGCATCGGGAGACATAAAAGATGCCAAAACAATCCTCCTTTTACAATATGCCAAAATCCATGATCTTTTGGCTTAAATGCATTTGATTTTCTCAATAAAAAAGTCGAACTTCGTTTGACGTGTATAAAGCATTAAAGATTTCATACACACTAAAGTTGTACGCAGCTAAAAAATGCTGATTCTTAATTAAAATTTTAAATTTGTAAAAAAAAATGGCAGATAAGGCGTTTTTAACTTCAAAGATTTTAAAGTGGGCAAGAGAGTCTGCTCGAATTCCTGTTGAAAATGCTGCAAAAAAGGTTTCTGTTTCACCAGAACGCTTTCTGACTTGGGAGAATGGAACAGACTTTCCTACAATTAACCAGGCAAAGAAATTAGCTAAATTTTACCGAAGACCATTTTCACTTTTCTTTTTGCCAGAAATTCCAAAAGATTTTCAACCTCTGAAAGATTATAGAAGAGACGATTCTCAAAAATTGGATACAGCATCTCTGTTTATAATGAGAGATGTTCAAGAAAAACAGAATTGGATTAGTGGATTATTTGAAGAAAGTGGAGAAGATATACTTTCATTTGTAGGTAAATTTTCTTTAAAAGATAGTCCTGAAAAAGTTGCCCAAGACATTTTAGATACTCTAAAAATTAACCCAACCAACTATAATAGAACACCAATTAACGAATGGATTGATAAAGCTGAATCTGCTGGAATTTTTATATCACGAACAAGTTATCTTCATTCAAAATTAGTTTTGGATAGGGATTTAATTCAAGGCTTTGCAATTGCTGATAAATATGCCCCTTTTGTATTTATGAATTCTAAAAACTGGAATGCACCACAACTATTTACACTAGTTCACGAATTAGCCCATATTTGGATTGCAAAATCAGGAATTTCAAATGAAATAGACATAGATTTTACAGAGAAATCAAAATCAAAATTCCATCCTGTAGAATTATTTTGCAACCAAGTTGCTGCAAATGCTTTGATGCCAAGAGAAATAATCACCCATTTAGGAAAAGATACATTTGAATCAAATCATATGCTATTTAAGGCAGCCAAAGAATTTGGAATAAGTTCATTTGCATTACTTGTAAGGGCAATAAATTTAAATTTAATTTCTCATTCAACATACAAGTCTTTAAAAGTAGATGCGCAAATAGAAT
>DASWKU010000421.1:0-2492 GCA_036396455.1 Flavobacteriaceae bacterium | reverse complement strand
CTGATAATTATTGTCCTCGTTACAAAATATCCTAAATTTGAAAAGGTCGAAGACGAAAAAGCCGGAGATTCAAGCTCATATATTGATTTGCTGAAAAATAAATATACCTTATTGTTCTTTATAGGAATTTTTTGCTACGTAGGAACGGAACAGGGTATTGGCAATTGGATTTCTCAATTTTTATTCGAATACCACCAACAAGACCCGCAAACCGTTGGCGCGGATACCGTGGGACATTTTTGGGCCATGTTGACCTTTGGTTGTGTTCTTGGGCTTCTATTGTTAAAAATAATGGATAGCCGCAAACTGTTAATCGCAGCCTCCATTGCAACCATGGGGTGTTTGATTTTGGCACTTTCGGCAGGAACCGAAATAGCTTTAATTGCTTTTCCGTTACTCGGATTCTGTATTTCGGTAATGTGGTCCATTATTTTTTCATTAGGGCTAAATTCTGTGAGATCGCATCACGGTTCTTTATCGGGAATATTATGTACCGGAATTGCTGGTGGAGCGGTCATGCCTTTCATAGTTGGACTAATAGGTGATGCATTTTCATTAAAAACCGGAATGCTATTTTTAATTATTCCATTGGGTTTTATTTTGTCCATTGGTTTTTGGGCCAAACCATTTGTAACCAATAAAACCTTTAGCTTAAAAAAAGAAGGATAATGCAAGAATACTTAGGTGTCGATCTTGGAGGAACCAACTTTAAGGCTGGACGTGTTAAGGATGGAGCCATCATTTCGGAAGCATATAATTCAGTACATAGAGATTCTTCAAAATCTGAACTCATCCAAACACTCTTCAAAACCATAGATGAAGTTATTACTGAAAATGTAAAAGGCATTGGCGTTGGGGTTCCAGGGATAGTGGATTCCGTTTCCGGCGTCATTTATGACATTCTAAATTTGCCCATGTGGAAGGAAGTGCCGTTACAAAATCTTTTGGAACAACGCTATGGCCTACCAGTTTTTTTGAACAATGATGCCAATTGTTTTGTAAAAGGCGAAAAAATTTATGGTAAGGGAACATCCTATTCCAATTTTGTTGGCCTTTCCATTGGTACGGGATTGGGAATGGGTGTTATTATCAATGACCAATTATATACTGGCGTCATGTGCGGGGCAGGTGAAATAGGGATGGTTATTTATAAAGATAGTATCATTGAACATTATGCAAGCAGTTTGTTCTTTGAACGGAAGTACAATCAAAATGCCAAGGAAATGAGCATTCTTGCCAAAAAAGGGGATGTCACGGCATTAAAGGCATTTTCCGAATTTGGAGAACATTTGGGGAACGCCATCATAAACATCTTATATATGTATGCTCCCGAAGCGATTGTGATGGGTGGCTCTATTAGCAAATCTTACGCATTGTTTAAGGGCCCTATGGAAGAAACCCTGAAGTCTTTTGCTTATACCAAACAATTGGAACGTTTAAAAATAGAAGTGTCCACATTAAGCGGGATTGCCATCTTGGGAGCCGCAGCTTTGTGTGTTGAATAAATTCAAATAGGTTTATTTTTTAAGACTCCCCGAATCAATATAACACTCCATATTGGAATGTAACCATAATAATGAAGCCGGTAAATGGGTTGTGATTTTTTTGGTCAGTAATTGTTCCGTTATGTTTTCTTTATGGGCTCCAGTTATCAATAGCATTATCTTTTTTGAATGAAGTATATCGGCCATTCCTAAAGTTAGACCAAAACGAGGTTTGATTTTTACGTCATTCACCATCTGATGTCGCATGGAAGTTTTTGCCAATTCACCCACATGACAGAAAGCCGATATGGATTCAGCGGGTTCATTAAATCCTATATGGCCATTGACGCCAATACCTAAAATACAAAGATCAATTGGCCCTTTTTCAGCAATTTCCTTTTGGATTCGATCACATTCTCTTTCAGGGGAATCGGTATCACTTTTAAACGCTATAAATCGGTCATCTGGAATATGGAGGGGTTCAAGGATTTTATGGCGGATATAAGTTTCACACGAACTGGGATCATTTGCATTTATTCCATGCCACTCATCAAGTTTTACAATGCTTATAGCTTTAAAATACTCGGGATTGCTTTTATAAAGCGCTGAAAGTTTTTCATAAACACCGGTTGGTGAATTTCCAGTGGCAGTACAAATGAGTTGCCCTGATTTTAGTTTTAAATCAGATATTATGGAATCATAGGCCATTTGGCTCATGTGGTCATAGTTTTCACAGTATGTAATGTTCATAGTTTTCCCCTATTTAATCTCCCCTTCATAAGTTATTTAACCTGTTGTTAATTTAGACGAATTTTTCCAATTTTTGCCCTTCCCTAAAGGGTAAATCGAAAAAATTCTCGTTCTTCCTTTAGGATAAGAGGTCAAAAACGAGAATTTTTAACTTTAAATCTTCATTTCACTCCAAATGCACAACAGGTGTTATTTACCCTTTTTCCAAAGTTTATAAGGTTTATCTACATTTGTTTTAAAAGGCATAAATACCTTTTT
>DASWKU010000420.1:0-2130 GCA_036396455.1 Flavobacteriaceae bacterium | reverse complement strand
AGGCCATATAAAAGTGATGATGAAACCTCAAATTTGGGTCTGGAGAGGGGAATTTACGGGAATGATACAAATGAAAACCGAAGAGGAATGGCAACAACTGGAAAACACCTATTCCAATTTTATTTTGGAATACGCCCAAGTTGCCCAAGACACACATGCTGAACTGTTTTGTATTGGCACCGAATTGGAAACGTTTGTTGCCAAACGACCTGAATTTTGGAATCAACTTATTGACAACATAAAAACGGTTTATAAAGGCAAACTTACTTATGCGGCCAATTGGAACGAATACACAAAAGCACCATTTTGGAGCCAATTGGATTACATTGGTATTGATGCCTATTTTCCATTGAGCGATAAACAGACCCCAACAGTTGAAGAATGTAAAGAGGGTTGGAAAACCCATAAAGCAGAAATAAAAGCTTATGCTGAAAAGTTTAATAAGCCAATTTTGTTCACAGAATTTGGATATCGAAGTGTGGATTATGCAGCTAAAGCACCTTGGAAAGATGATAGGGAAATGGACACTGTGAATTTTGAGGCTCAACTTAATGCCGCACATGCCCTTTTTGACGAATTTTGGAAGGAAGATTGGTTCGCGGGTGGATTTATCTGGAAATGGTTTCATAACCATGAAAAAGCTGGTGGAGAAAATGATACGCAGTTTACCCCACAGAATAAACCTGTAGAAGAGATTGTCAGGGAATATTATGGATTGAATTAAAAAAAGGGTTGCTAACAGATGTGTTTAATGTAATAAGCTAGCAGTTCTTCTGAAGACGCTCCAAACCATTTTTTAAAGTGAATCACCCAAAAGTGGTATTGTAATTTCCATACACCATTGGTATTATAACGTCTTGCAGAAGTTGTCAACCATTCTTGAATGACCACAAATTGTTTCCTTTCATATAATTTATCGATGAGGTCGTTGTCTTCATAGACCATAAAACGTTCATCATAACCTCCAATCTTATAGAAAAGGTCTTTGGTTATAAACTGGCTTTGGTCACCACCTCTACAGGCTCTCCAACTAAATTGCGTAAGCCAACTCGCCAATTTTAGCCACCAATGGTTACTTTCGAATTTCATTTTAAAACAACCGGCCAAATGCCCTCTTTGGACTTCATTGATGATGAGTTGGTCAAAATATTTTGGAGGAAACGAATCGGCATGTAAAAAATACAGGATGCCACCCGTTGCAGATTTGGTGCCAAGGTTCATTTGCTTTGCGCGTCCTTTTTCAGATTTTAAAAACTTTATTTTTGTCTCCTCGAGCACCCACCTACCGGATGGACAGGCAGTCGAGAGGTCTTTAGGTCTCGACTCCGCTCGACCAGACAAGAAATCCTGAATTATCACCAAAGAATTATCAGTGCTTCCACCATCAACTATTATAATCTCCGAAACAATTTGGGGAGAAGAATTCTCAATGAGATGTTGAAGCAACTTGCCAATGGTAGCTTCTTCATTTAAAATTGGAATAACAATACTTATCATAAATGTTTCAATATAACAAAGATTATGATTTAGTGTTGTTCATTCAAATTCCAATCGTAATCCAAAAAGGAAATAGTGGCATTTTTTTGAATTTTTACTTTGCTATATTGGTTGATATAGTCGATTAAACTTCCATTTTTGGTAAAATCACTTTTATACCATTGAAAGATTTTGGAAAGTTGAAGACGATGTTCAGAAATGATGTTTTTCTTGGAGTTTGCAATAAAACTTTTTGTGGCCTTATCTAAAAGCTGCGCAACATTTTCAGAAGTATACGCTGAATTGAGCAATTTTGGGCATGACACAGAAGCGCAATTAATGGCAAAATGGATGCGGGGCTCATCCATTTTACGAAGGATTTCATGTTCAATATCTTCTAATGAAAAATCTTCGTCACCAATTTTAATTCGATTTTTGGACCAAGGACTGCTAATGTCCTTGATGCTTTTTGTGGGATAATTATCTATGATTAGCTTTATCGTATTGGCATTGTACACATTAATGAAATAGGCCAATTTTTCCTGTTTGCTCCAATTTTCAGAGGGGACCTTAGTGGCCAAATACCCAATGTAGTTGTACAATAATTTGGCATCTTTTTTAAAACCTTTATAATTGACGTCGCCGTTATCTGCC
>DASWKU010000419.1:0-1590 GCA_036396455.1 Flavobacteriaceae bacterium | reverse complement strand
CTTTGGCAAGTGTAATGGCTTTTTCAAAATTGCCAAGCTTAAAATTTAAATCGGCTTGATAATAGGACAGTTTCTCTTTATACTTTTCATTGTCGCTTACCTGTTCAAAATACTCATTGGCTTTTTCATAATCGTCGCCTTCATAAGCCATAAAACCAATATAATATTTGGCTTGGGAACCGTATTCTTTGGAATTGACCACACGGTTTAAATACTTTTGAGCGCCAACTTTATTGTTTGAAGCATATAAGGAATACCCGTAATTAAAATAAAAATGATCCCGTTCGGAACGTGAGATACTATTTTCATCCACCTTTTCGTACCATTTTCTGGCATAGGCATATTTTTCGTTGGTAAAATAATAGTCGGCAACGTCCAAAAACGCCGTATTTCGCTTAGTACTTGTGGGATAGGTATCCACAAACTTCTGGATTTGGTCATCGGCGTTTTGCTGGTTCAAACGTACCGCACAATTGGCCATATAATAGGCGCAATCCGATTCCAATTGTTCATTTTCGGCTGTATCCTGAATTTGGTCAAACAGCGATTGTGCCGCTAAATACTGCTTGTTGTTGTATAAGGTGAGGGCTTTTTGATAATCAACTAAATCATTGGAATAAGTTGCCGATTGTTGTGCTTGGATAGAAGTAATTAGTACTAAAAAACTTGCTAAAAGAATGATTTTTCTAGATGCCATTAAGTCGCTTTTTTTTGATGAAAGTTCAAAGATATATTAATCTAAACCCTATAACGACAGAAATGATTTATAATTATAAACGAAGTTATTAAAAGTTGAAAAATGTTGAGATACAAGATGCTAGACGCTAGATGCTAGATGTTAGACAAAAAGTATTAAGACTGGCCTCGATAGTTATCGGGATTGGGATTTGATAATTGAAATTTAAAACTATACATTTACAACCTATAAAAAATTCATCAGAACATGCCCGAAACCATCCTGGAACTAAAAAATGTTTCCATATTTCAAGGCGACAGTCTAGTGTTGAGCCATGTAAATTTTGAAATGAAAAAAGGCGATTTTGTATACCTAATTGGCAAAACCGGAAGTGGGAAAAGTAGTTTTATGAAAACACTTTATGGCGATTTGGAACTTGCTGAAGGCGAAGGCCACGTTGTGGGTTTTGATCTAAAGACCATGAAGGAAAATGACATTCCTTTTTTAAGGCGAAAATTGGGCATTGTTTTTCAGGATTTTAAACTGTTGCCGGATAGGACCGTGAACGGAAACCTGGAATTTGTTCTTAAAGCAACTGGCTGGACAGATAAAACTGAAATTGCCGAACGTATTGAAAAAGTACTTAGCAAGGTCGGTATGAAAACCAAAGGATTTAAGTTTCCCCATGAACTTTCCGGTGGCGAACAACAACGCATTGCCATTGCAAGAGCTTTGTTAAATGAACCCGAACTCATTTTGGCAGATGAACCTACCGGGAATCTTGACCCACAAACCAGTATTGAAGTCATGAAGGTGTTACAGGAAATCAATAAAAATGGCAATACCATTTTGATGGCGACCCACGATTATGCTTTATTGTTGAAATATCCTAGCAAGACCTTGAAATGTGATGA
>DASWKU010000418.1:0-3082 GCA_036396455.1 Flavobacteriaceae bacterium | reverse complement strand
CTTTGGCCCTTTTAACAGCAGCATTTTGAAACAATTCACCTACGGCATAGAAAGCCATTACCGCTACACCTTCTGGATATTCGCCAATTACAAAAGCTCCTATAGTAGCAATGGACATTAAAAAGAACTCTGTAAACACCTGTCCTTTTTTAATGCTTTCCCATCCTGCTTTTACTACTGGTAAGCCAACTGGAAAATAAGCAAGCATGTACCATACAATGCGAACCTCATTTTTAAAAAATGGGACATCAAAATAATCCAAAACGATGCCCACCATAAGCATTGTAAAACTTATGATTGCAGGCATGTAAATTTTTAAACTATTGGATTTGCCACTATGGCCGTAACCGCCATCCTGACTATGTTTGCCTTTTTTATTTTGTATATCCCTTAGTTTGACATTCTTTTTTTTCATTGTTCTATTTTATAAATACAAAAATGCAATTAATACAAACGCAATGGAAGTGCATTATTAGCCATTACATTTATCACATATGCCTTTTACTACCAAATTTATGTTTTCTGAAATAAAACCATCTGGCACTTTAATTTGAGGGATTTTATGATCGGTTAAGCAAATGGTTTCATTGCAGTTATTACAATGGAAATGCAGGTGCAAGTCGGTTTCAATATCACAATTGCAATCATGTTCGCATAAAGCATATTTAATACTCCCTGTGCCATCATCTATTTGTTTTATTAATGTCCGTGTCCGCCACCTTCTTCCTCACTATTTTTGGCTTTTGCCAAAAGCGTAAATGCATCCTTTAAAACGATTTCCATACTGGCAATATTTTGTGATTTATCTACAAAGGTAAAAGCAATAAAACCTTCTTCTTCATTGCCTTTTATGATTTCGAGCATTTCAAAATCATTCATCGTTTCTGTGCCTTCTTTTCGTTTTCCCAATGATTGAAAAAGGTAGTGCTTACCCTCAAATCTAACAATGGCTTCTTCAGGAACAGCATACAATTCCTTTGCTTCAACTTCAATTTGGGCATTAACGAACATTCCTGGCAACAACTTTTCCTTTTTATCCTTTAAATGTCCGTGAATGGTTATTGACCTATCCTCCCGCACATTGTTGCCCATGAGAAACACTTCGGCTTCCATCCATTCTTCGGGCGCATTTGCCAATCTAAAACGGATGCGTTGCCCATTGCGGACCAAATGGATATCATCTTCATACACCTTAAGTTCTACGTGCAGATCTGTTGCATCGGTAATATCCATCAACACGTCCTTCGGATTGAAATATTTTCCTGTATTGATATAAACTTCGCGAACCACGCCATTTATTGGCGAATAGATATTGACAACGGTCGAAAACTTACCGCTTTTCACACTTGTTGGATTCAGACCAATCAACCTTAACTTGCTTTCCAAGGATTTAATATTGGCTTGATTGGTCAAATACATACTCTTGGCTTTCTGAAAGACTTTAGAAGAAGTCACATTTTCATTGTTCAGTGTTTCCTGACGTTCAAAATCCGCCTTCAAATAATCGTTATTTGCCAATGCTTCAAGATATTCTCTTTGGAATTCAATAAATTCAGGATTCTCAACTTTTGCGATGACCTGTCCTTTTTTGATGTGGCTTCCAGGAAGCATTTCAGTGTATTTCAAAAAACCGCCATACGGCACGGTTACAGATATGTTACCATGTGGTGGTACGTCAATCATCCCGTTAACCATAATTTCGTGTCCTATTCTTCGTTTTTCAACTTTGCCGATTTTGATGTCGGTCTGTGCCAATTGCGCATCGGTCAATTCTACTTTGTTTTCGTCCTCGGTGTGGTCGTCTTCAACCATTGGTTGTTTGTTGTTCTTGCATCCAACAGCTATAATTAAGGTGGTGAAAACTGCGATTATATATATGTTCTTCATTTTATAAATTATTTGCGATGAGTTGTTCAATTCTAATAAGTGTTTGGTTGTATCGATTTACAAACTCCAGATATTTTATCTGAATGGACAAAGCACGATTAAGACCTTGTACATATTCCACATAGCCAATTTCGCCTTCCTCAAAACCACGTTGCGAACTTTTCAAAAGTAGTTCCGCCTGTGGTAAGGCATTGTTTTTATAGGATTCCAAATTGGATTGTTCTTTTTGTAATACCTGAAATAGGCTTTTCAATTGGGTTTGGGTTTCGTTCTTGACAGCTTCCAACTCTGCTTCACTTTCCATTTTTTGGATTTTGGCAGCTTTAATTTTTGCAGTATGCGGTTTGAACCATAAGGGAATGCTCAAGCCCAATTGAATGCCTGTAAATCGGTCACCAGAATCAAAAACAGTGGGTGCACCATTAACAGTATCTCCATTTCCAATAAACGATTGGTTAAAATAACCAAGTGTGATGTCCGGCAACATTTTTGACACGGCAACAGACTTTTCATTTTCCGCCAGCTCGATACGTTTGTTGTAGTAGGCCACCATGGGATTTTTTGAAATGGCATTTTCTTCTTGATTTTCAGAAAACATTGCCTGCTTAACAACCAGATTACCCACATTGATGTCCACCAAACTATCAGCATTTATCAAATTCTGCAATTGCAATTGATAGTTTTTTAACGCTGCATTATTATCCGAAATCAGTATCTGGACATCTGCCAATTCAACATTTGCGGTAGCTTGTTCCAAGGCATTGCTTTCTCCGGTTTTATATCGCAAATTGGCAGCATTGGCAAACCGTACATAAATGCTATCCTGTTTTTGTAACAGTTTTTGCTTGCTTTTAAGATGCCACAAATGGTAATAGGTGGAAGTCACTTGTGTAATCAATTCATTTTTTATGACGGCCTCATTGAGTTCACTTACCTGAATTTTTGTTTTTGCCAGTTTATTTTGACTACTGTAAAGTGTTGGGAAAGCAAAGCTTTGACTTACACTAAAGCGGGTATCATTATCAGCTATGCTATTGGTTTGTCCATAATCCAATCCGAATTCGGTCTTACCCAAATCAAAACTGGTTCCTTTTAATGCAAGCTGTTGCTGTGTTTGCAGGGCGGAAACTTTTATGTTTGGGTTGTTTTTTAGAGCCGTTTGAAGTATTTCTTCCAAATTTTGGTACACTTTTGT
>DASWKU010000417.1:0-3689 GCA_036396455.1 Flavobacteriaceae bacterium | reverse complement strand
AGTGGCCGTGTTTCCGCCATGCATGACGGGGCACTTGCCCATTCCGTTAACACGGTCATTATTCTTTTTATCCATGATTATATATTGAATTAAATTAATAGTATTGCAAACAAACTTAATCAAACAAAACCCGAGTTTCAGGCCTTTATTATTGAATTAAACAAACCTATTATTGAAGATATCTATGACATTTTTTCGGTTTGCGCAAGCCATGAAAACCCAATTTTCCATGCCATATAAAAATAACGCTTTTTAATGCCAAAGCCAAATAGAATTTATAAATTTAGGGCCAAAGTTCATATAAAAATCGGTTTTGGTAAAAGCGTCTGATTTATAAATTCCAAATTATTAAACCAACGATGTAACAACGACATGCAGATCTTAAAAATGCACAAAAAGACACTTATTTTATTAGGCTTTGTACTTTTAAAATTTGTCATTCAGTACCTATTGGTAAATCCTGAATACAATTTACACAGGGACGAATATCTATATTTGGACCAAGCCCATCATTTGGCCTGGGGCTACGTGTCAATTCCTCCTTTGAACTCTTGGTTTGCTTTTATAATCCACCTTCTTGGCGACAGTGAATTTTGGGTCAGGTTTTTTCCTGCTTTATTTGGGGCATTGACTTTAGTGGTAGTTTGGAAAGCCATTGAAGCATTGAACGGACGTTTGTTTGCCATGGTTCTTGGCGCGACATGTATTTTGTTTTCATCGCTTTTGAGATTGAACATCTTGTTTCAGCCCAACTCTTTTGATATCCTATGCTGGGTAACCTTGTATTATGTGATGCTTAAATATTTTAGAACCGAACACTCCAAATGGCTTATCATTGCAGCTATAGTTTGTGCCTTCGGATTTTTAAATAAATACAACATTGTATTTTGCGTAATAGGTTTGCTTCCTGCCATTTTGATCACCAAACAGCGTAAAATGTTTACCAAAAGATCTTTATATTTTGCGATTGGTTTAGGGCTTCTTTTGATATTGCCAAATCTCCTTTGGCAGTATCAAAATGACTTTCCCGTTGTACATCACATGACCGAACTGGCAGAAACACAATTAGTAAACGTGGACAGGACAGATTTTTTAAAAGCACAATTATTCTTTTTCTTAAGTTCACTTTTTGTCATACTGTCAGGCCTATTTGCTCTATGCTTCTATAGACCATTTAGAACCTATAGACCTTTCTTTTGGGCGTTCCTGTTTACACTGTTCATTTTCACCTATTTTAAAGCCAAGGGATATTATGCCATTGGACTTTACCCCATTTATATCGCTTTTGGTTCTGTTTTTCTGGACCGGTTTCTGAACGAAGGTTGGACACGGTATTTAAGACCTCTTGCCATTGCGGTTCCAATTGTTGCTTTCATCCCCATTTCCAAAATTGCATTTCCTGATAAAAGCCCTGAATATATCAAAACACATCCTGAAGCATATAAAAAATACGGTCTATTGCGTTGGGAAGATGGGCAAGATCACGAATTGCCCCAGGATTTTGCCGATATGTTGGGATGGTCCGAACTTGCAAATAAGGTAGATTCCCTATATTTGGCATTGCCCGATAAAGAACAAACGTTCGTGTTATGCGACAATTATGGGCAAGCGGGTGCCATAAACTATTATTCCAGAGAAGGCATTAAAGCGGTCTCATTCAATGCCGATTACATCAATTGGTTTGATTTGAAACGCCATTACAACAACTTTATTCGCATTAAGGAATACGACGAAAATGATGAGGACGAATTGACCAAAACCAGCCCCTATTTTGAAACTTCAACCTTAGCGGATTCCATCGCTAACCCAGATGCAAGGGAATATCGCACCAGAATATTTGTGTTTACAGGGGCGAAAATTGACATCAATGAACGGATTGCAAAAGAATTGGACAACAGAAGAAATTCTTATTAGGGTAACATCAATAAAATGCTAAATTATCAGAGAAAATGCAAGATTATAGTAGGGTAAAATTGAAAAGAGCGGTGATTTCAATTTTGATTGCTTGGTTATTATTTATAGGAGTGGATTTTCTATTTCATGCTTCAGTATTTGCATCATTTTGGAAAGAAGATATTCCAGCATTTAAACCGCTTATAAACTTAGCACTTTTAATCCCAGTTGGATACCTAAGCTTTTTACTGCTAACTGTTTTAATTGGGTATATGTTTTTTAAATTATTTAAATCAAAACCTCATTTCAGGGAAGTGCTGAAATTTGCATTGATCTTTGGAATATTATTTTCATTAAGTAATTTATTTGGATTATTTTCCTACATAAACATCCCAATCAAGCATCTGATTGTGTTTAATTTTATCTACTTAATAGAGGTAATAATGGTCACTTTGAGCCTTTACTATTTAGCATTTTCAGCCAACTTTAAAAAAAACCTGTGGTCTTCAATTTTGATTTTTATGAGTTTAATTATAATTGGAATTGTCATCCAAAATGTTAGTTAAGCCATGAACTTGAAACCACCATTTGAAATTCTCAAAATAATACACAAAACTAGATTAACGTACAATTTAAACAACTCAAAATAACACATCCATTTTATGAAAAATAATAAGGCATTGTCGCCAGAACAACGTGATGAATTAATCAACAAATTAAAAGCCCGTTTTGAGAACAACATAAACCGTCATACAGGTATTGATTGGTCTAAGGTAAAGGCAAAATTGGAATCCAATACTGAAAAATTGTGGTCGCTCCATGAAATGGAACGCACCGGAGGCGAACCTGATGTTGTAGTCTCGATAGCTATCGGGAAGGACACCAACACGGGTGAATATTTGTTTTACGACTGTTCAGCAGAAAGCCCAAAAGGTCGCAGAAGTCTGTGTTATGATCGTGAAGCGTTGGAATCAAGGAAAGAATTTAAACCGAAAGACAACGTTTTGGATGTGGCTGCTGCCATGGGCATTGAACTTTTAAGCGAAGAATGGTATCGTGGGCTGCAAAAATTCGGTCCATTCGACAGCAAAACATCAAGCTGGATAAAAACCCCTGCCAATATCAGAGCACTTGGTGGCGCTATCTTTTGTGATTATCGTTACGGCCATGTCTTTACATATCACAACGGCGCAGAATCGTACTATGCTGCCAGAGGATTTCGAGGATTGCTAAGGGTTTAAAAGAAACCAAAAAGTAAAATGTAGCCATGATTAAATGGGAAATAATGATAAACCAAAAATATGATGTGGACAACCGAATCACTGTGGTTTGAGATCGCCATTGTAAGTATCATCTATGCCTTGGGCAATATGGTCATGGGGCATTTTGAAGAACGTACCCCGAAAATTAGAAGGGTTGGAAAATATCTTTTAACGCTATTATTGATTTGTGGAATTTCGGTTTTTTGGGGAAGAACAATCGCTATGATATTCCTTGCCAGTTTCAGTATTCCAGTATTGTATGTGCATGCCTATTATTTGCCAAAGAAAAAAGGAATAAACGGTTGGACAGGTGAGCCCAAAAGTAAATATTATGAATTTCGGAAGTGGAATAAGGACCTATTTTCGAAATGAACTGGCCTGAACAAAAAAATATGCAGTGGCCATCAACCCCATATTAAATGACTTACGATCGTCAACCACCGGACATTGTGCAAATAAAACTTAAAATCACTTAAAAAATCGGCCATAAATTATCCAATGGTTGTCATTTGACTTTCTCAATAAAATAGCCGA
>DASWKU010000416.1:0-5376 GCA_036396455.1 Flavobacteriaceae bacterium | reverse complement strand
AAAACCATGAAGAAGCAATTCTAAAAATAAGTGAGACCAAAGGAAAAGTGTTGCGCTATGGCGAAAATCCACATCAAAAAGGATTTTTCTTTGGAGATTTTGATGCCATGTTCACCAAACTTCATGGTAAGGAATTGAGTTACAACAACCTTTTGGATGTTGATGCAGCAGTGAATTTAATGAACGGGTTTAAAGGTGATGCTCCAACCTTCGCCATTTTAAAGCATAACAATGCCTGTGGTATTGCCCAGAGACCTTCAATCCATCAAGCTTATGTTGATGCTTTGGCTGGAGATCCTGTTTCAGCTTTTGGCGGGATTTTAATAAGCAATACCGAAATCGATAAAAGTACAGCCGAAGAGATTCATGGTCTATTTTGTGAAGTGGTCATTGCACCTTCATTTTCTGATGATGCCTTGGAAATTTTAAAGGGCAAAAAGAATCGTATTCTATTGGTTTTAAATGAGGTTGAACTGCCTCAAACCACGGTAAGAACCTGTTTAAATGGTGTGTTGGTCCAAGATAGGGATAATATTACCGATGCTCCAGAACATTTGACCAATGTCACCCACAATAAACCAACCGAAAGCGAGTTAGAAGATTTACTGTTTGCCTCAAAAATTTGTAAGCATACCAAATCCAACACCATCGTATTGGCAAAAAATAAACAATTATGTGCCAGTGGAACAGGGCAAACCAGTCGTGTCGATGCATTGAACCAAGCCATTCATAAAGCGCTATCTTTTAATTTTGACTTGAACGGTGCGGTAATGGCAAGTGATGCATTTTTTCCGTTTCCAGATTGTGTTGAGATTGCAGAACAGGCTGGAATTACGGCAGTAATCCAACCCGGAGGTTCAATTAAAGATCAATTGAGCATTGATTATTGCAATGAGCACAATGTAGCCATGGTTTTTACTGGAATCCGTCATTTTAAACATTAAAATTTCCACAAAAGTGGAAATCCCAACTATGTAAGGAATGGTCAAAAAAATATGAATACCAATATTATAGAATATATTTCTTAACTTTTATTACATTTACAATCAACAGCAAAAAAACTAAATAATATTAACCTACATAATCAATAATAGCACATGGGATTTTTTGATTTCTTAACCGAAGAAATAGCCATAGATTTAGGAACAGCAAATACACTTATTATACACAACGATAAAGTTGTGGTCGATAGTCCCTCCATAGTTGCCAGAGACCGTATATCAGGAAAAATAATTGCAGTTGGCAAGGAAGCCAGCATGATGCAAGGAAAAACACATGAAAACATCAAAACGATCAGACCATTAAAAGATGGAGTGATTGCCGATTTTGATGCCAGCGAACAGATGATAAACTTGTTCATTAAAAATATTCCTGCCTTAAAAAAGAAACTGTTCACTCCTGCGCTTCGAATGGTGGTCTGTATTCCTTCAGGGATTACCGAAGTTGAGATGCGTGCAGTAAAGGAATCCTGTGAGCGCGTCAATGGAAAAGAAGTGTATTTGATTCATGAGCCCATGGCTGCTGCTATAGGTATTGGCATCGATATTATGCAGCCAAAAGGAAACATGATTGTGGATATTGGAGGTGGGACCACTGAAATAGCTGTAATAGCTCTTGGTGGAATTGTTTGCGACAAATCGGTAAAAGTGGCCGGTGATGTCTTTACAAATGATATTATTTATTACATGCGTACACAACACAATCTTTATGTTGGAGACAGAACAGCTGAAAAAATAAAAATTCAAATTGGTGCGGCAACTGAAGATCTGGACCTTCCTCCAGAAGAAATGAGCGTTCAAGGTCGGGATTTATTGACCGGTAAACCAAAACAAGTTCAAATTGGATATCGAGAAATTGCCAAAGCTTTGGACAAATCAATCGTACGTGTTGAAGATTCAGTCATGGAAACCTTATCGCAAACACCCCCAGAACTAGCAGCCGATATCTATAATACCGGTATTTACCTTGCAGGCGGTGGTTCCATGTTAAGAGGTTTGGATAAACGTCTTTCCCAAAAAACAGATCTTCCCGTTTATATTGCAGAAGACCCTTTAAGAGCAGTGGTAAGAGGCACGGGAATTGTACTAAAAAATCTTGTTAGATTTAAAAGTGTATTGGTAAAATAATAAATCTAAATGCAACAAATTATTAACTTTGTTATCCGAAACAAAACGTTTCTTTTGTTTTTGTTGCTTTTCGGTCTGTCTTTAGCATTAACCATTCAATCCCACTCCTATCATAAAAGTAAATTCATCAGCTCTACAAATTTTCTGACTGGAGGAATTTACAATACCTCCAATAATATTAGCGCCTATTTCAATTTAAGAAAGCAAAATGAGATATTGATTGAGGAAAATAATAAGCTCAAATCTATACTTTACAACTTTCATAATAATGATGAAATCCTAACTGAAATTGACAGTACGATTCACAAAAAATTTGAATTCAAAACAGCAACCGTTATTAAAAATAGTTACTCCAATACCAAAAATTATTTGACTCTGGATAAGGGCACAAATAATGGCATGATGCAAGATTTAGGTGTCATTACATCCAAGGGTATTGTTGGTATTATAGACAATACTTCTCCAAATTATTCGCGTGTGATCTCGATTTTGAATACCAAAAGTAGGATCAATGCACAGCTTGAAGCTTCAAACCATATTGGTTCCTTAATTTGGAACACAAAATCTCCTGAATTTGTCCAATTGACTGATATTTCAAAGTTTGCCCCTGTCAATATTGGAGACACCATAGTAACCGGGGGTCAATCTACAATTTTTCCAAAAGGAATTCCTATTGGAACCGTAGACAGTTTTTCATTAGATATCAGTGGCGACACATATTCGATAAATGTAAAACTGTTCAATGATATGGCAGATATAGGTCATGTTTATGTGATTACAAATACAGATTCGGACGAAATAAAATCCCTACAACTACCCATAGATGAATAGTGTAGCGTTTAATATGGTAATTCGATTTGTTATTTTGGTATTGGTTCAAGTCCTTGTGTTGAACAACATTAACTTTTTGGGCTATATCAATCCCTATATCTATATTCTTTTTATCATTCTTTATCCTGTAAAAAATAGCCGAACCCTATTGATTTTTTTGAGTTTTCTTCTGGGTTTATCCATAGATCTATTTACAGATTCGGGCGGTGTGCATGCCGGGGCAAGTGTTTTTATTGCATTTATTAGACCTCCCGTTTTAAAATTTTCATTTGGAATGATCTATGAGCATCAAACCATTAAGTTTGCCCAAACCGAGATGGGAAATAGGTTGGTCTATTTTTCAATACTGACCGTTGTTCACCATTTTACAATGTTTTCAATGGAGATTTTTAACATGTCGAACATAATTTTAATCCTTCAAAAGACGTTATTTTCAAGTATTTTTACTATACTGTTATGTTTACTGATAACTGTTTTATTTAGCAAGAAGCCTCGATGAGAAAACTACTATTATTTTTAACAATAGTTACTGTAGGCATTATATTTATTGCTCGGTTATTTTATTTACAAGTTTATAATCAAAATGCCTACGATCTATACGAAGACAATGCCATAAGGAAGGTTTATGACTATCCAAAACGCGGCTATGTATACGATAGAAATGGAACCTTATTGGTGGCCAATCAGCCCTCTTATGACGTGATGATCATTCCCCGTGAGGTCAAACCATTGGATACTTTGGAATTTTGCTCCTTGTTAAAAATCACCAAAGAAGATTTTATAGCAACTTACAAAAAAGCCTATTTTTATTCACCTAGGCTTCCTTCGGTATTTGTGCCTCAACTTTCAAAAGAAGATTATGCCGTATTACAGGAGAAGTTGAGAAAATTCCAAGGTTTTTATATCCAAAAACGTACTTTAAGGGATTATCAAACCACTATTGGCGCCAATGTTTTAGGAGATATTGGGGAAGTAAATATGTCCACAATCGAAAAACAGCCCTACTACAAAATGGGGGACTTAATAGGAAAACAAGGTGTTGAAGCTTCTTATGAAGATATTTTAAGAGGTGTAAAAGGGATTAAATTTATTCAGAAAGATAGATTTAACAGAGATATTGGTCCCTACAAAAATGGAATCTACGATACGCTTCCCCAACCTGGAAAAGACATTACCATAACCATTGACGCAAAACTTCAGGAATACGGCGAACTTTTAATGAAGCACAAGCGCGGAGGCATCATAGCCATTGAGCCAAGTTCTGGTGAAATTTTGGCCATGGTCTCAGCCCCAAGTTATGATCCAAATTTATTGGTGGGAAGAGATCGTTCAATAAACTTCACCAAATTGTATAAGGACTCCATGGCAAAACCGCTTTTCGATAGATGCTTACAAGCACAATATCCTCCAGGGTCACCCTTTAAAGTGATGAATGCCCTAATTGGCCTACAGGAACAAGTAGTCTCTACCGAAGAGAAATTTGGCTGCCGTATGGGTTATTATTTGGGAGGCCGAAGACTGACAGGCTGCCATGCCCATTTTAGTCCATTAAGCATGAACGATGGTATTGCTCAATCCTGTAACGCTTATTTTATTAATGTATATAGGCGTATAGTAGATAAATATAAAGATCCCGAAATAGGTATGAACATTTGGAGCAACCATGTAAAAAGTTTTGGATTGGGAAATTATTTAGGGTACGATTTAAAGATAGGTAGTAAGGGAAGAATTCCTGATGGAGATTACTACGATAAAGCCTATGGGAAAGGGCGATGGCGCTCAACCTACATTGTATCAAATGCCATAGGCCAAGGTGAAGTTGAAGCCACTCCAATACAATTGGCAAATATGATTGCTGCCATAGGAAACCGAGGTTACTATTATACTCCACATATCATTAAAAAAATTGAAGGACAACCTATTGATGAAAGTTACACAAAGCCAAATTACACCACTATCGATAAGGAATATTTTGAACCCGTAGTCCATGGCATGTTTGATGTTTATAACAAGGGAACTGCCTCAACATTAAAAGTCTCAGGGATAGAAATATGTGGCAAAACCGGAACGGCTGAAAATTTTGTAACAATTGATGGAGTAAAAACACAGCTTACCGACCACTCTATTTTTGTAGCTTTTGCACCTAAAGACAATCCAAAAATTGCAATTGCGGTATTTGTTGAAAACGGCTATTGGGGAAGCCGTTTTGCAGGGAGAATGGCAAGTTTGATGATCGAAAAATATCTCAAGGGCCATATTACAAGAACCGATATGGAAAACTGGATATTGACCCATAGTTTGGAAAACGAATATGCCAAACCCTATTCCGGTGAACCTTTTGGGATTAATAAAGAAACCACCTTACAAGTTATTGAGAATGTTAAGAGAAAACCGTAGAGGCTTTAAATTAGACTGGATT
>DASWKU010000415.1:0-8220 GCA_036396455.1 Flavobacteriaceae bacterium | reverse complement strand
AACAATTAAAAATGCTCGAACAAAGGCTTCAAATCTTAAAACATCTTAAAATAGATAGTGAATTTTTAATTTGTCTATCTAAAACAAATGGCGACAGTTTAAATTTTACCTTTATAACAAAAGCAAAAAAGGGTTTACTGAGCTTGGATTCCATTTCCAATTCAACTTCTGAGACCTTTACATCAAAAAGACACACCATAACAAAAACTACCATCAATGGGCAAACACTTTTTGGCAGAATGATAGACAGTGTGTTTATAGGATCGAATGTCTTATCAATTGTCGAAAATTCCAGACCTAAAAAAACGATGGATCCAGATCTTGAATCTATTTATAATACTTCGAGCAAAGAAAAATCGGTATCCGTAATCCTGAATTTAAAAAACGAACAGATAAAGCCTTCTTTTTTTAACGATGATACTTTAAACCAACAACAGTTTTCAAATTATATGCTGTTGGATGTTGATATCTCACAAGATAATTTGGTTTGTAACGGGATTACAAAGGCCATAGATTCCACAAAAAGTTGGATCAATGTGTTCAAAAATACGGTTCCGCAGAAAAACGCCATTGGTAAAATAGTGCCCAATGATGCAGAGTATATGTTGAGCTTTACCTATAACAATTTTAAAACCTTTAACAACAACCTTCAAAAATTCAGGAAAAATGATTCATTGGTCTCTTCAACCATTTTTGATAACAGTGTCGAAATTGGGCTTATCCAATTGAACAACCAACAGGCTGTTGTTTTAAATTCCATTGACGCTACGTTGACCCAAGAGGAATTGGGGTCCCAAGATATCATTGACACTTTTAGGGATATCCCTATTTATAATTATGATAAACCCGATATTTTTCAAAACACATTTTCGCCTTTAATTCAGGTTGAATCCACTTCAAAATGTGCTGTGCTTGATGATTTTTTTGTATTTTCTGACTCTACGGCGTTTTTAAAAAACATCATTTCAAATTATCAGAACAAAACCACCTTGAGCGAAAGCAATGAATTCAAAAACATGATGCTCGACTTGAGCGATGCATCTTCCATTTTTATTTATAATAATGCTTCCACATTAAATTCGACTTTAAACACAAATTTTGCCGAAGAACTGAACCTTAAAATCGATGGCTATAAAGCCTCGTCCATTCAATTTATTTATGACACCGATTTTGCACACGTGAACGCTGCCTTTAAAACCTATAAATCCAGAGGAGCTGCAAATTCGGTTTCTGAAGAATTGGATATCACCTTGGATGCTGAATTGCTTTCAGCCCCACAACTGTTCACCAATCATACCAACAACCAAAAAGACATTGTTGTTCAGGATATCAACAATAATCTTTATCTCATTTCCAATCAAGGTAAAATCTTTTGGAAAAAACAGTTGGACGGAAAAGTTTTGGGCAACATTGAACAAATGGACATTTATAAAAACGGAAGATTACAGCTTGTGTTCGCAACTCCTCACCGTGTATATGTTATTGATAGAAACGGTAAGGATGTCGGGCCATTTCCATTACGGTTCAATGACGATATCACACGACCACTTTCGCTGTTTGATTATGACAATAACAAAAATTATCGATTGTTGATCACTCAAGGCAAATCCCTTTTGATGTATGACCGAAATGGCAATTTGGTTAAAGGCTTTAACTTCAAAAATGAAAATAATATCATTTCATCCCAACCCAAACATTTTAGGATTGGAAAGAACGATTATATTGTTTTCTCTCAGGGGAATGGCTTAAAAATTCTGGATCGTACTGGCAGAGAGAGAATCAATGTAAAAGGCAATATCACCTTTTCCGGAAATGGCATCTATCTTTATAATGACAATTTTACCACAACCAATGACAAGGGCATTTTAATACAAGTCAATCAAAAAGGACAATTGAGTAATTCCAATCTAAATTTAGGTGGTGAACATTTTATCACGTCCACAAGTAAAACTTTGATTACCTTATCTGAAAATCACCTGACCATAAAATCCCATCCCGTTGAGTTGGATTATGGCGAATATACGCCTCCCCAAATCTTTTATATCAATGACAAAATTTATGTGACGACCACCGATTTACAGGCCAAAAAAATATACCTTTTCGATAGTTTGGGCAAACCTATTGCCAATTTTCCTGTTTATGGAAATTCTGCCATCGCCATGGACAATATTGACAAAGACAATAACTTGGAAGTGATTACCAAAGGCGATGACAATAGTATTATTGTCTATAAAATAAATTAAGCTATCCATTTAATTTTTAGTACATTAATTTGTATGATTTAATTCCCTTTTTATTTTTTAATACATAAAATTAATTAATTTAGCTCTAAATCGATTGTGGTTTTATTTGTCTTTATTATCAAATATTCCTACTCATGTTTATTTCTAATATAAATTATTTAGATATGATCAACATTACACGTAAACTTATTTTCTCAGTTATAAACTTACTTTTTATAACAACGATCTTTTCACAAGAAGGCAGACGGATTGATTTAGAGGAATACTATTACAAAGATCCCATTCTCTTTGAGTTAATCAAAACCGATAGCATTTTATACAATTATGACAATGGAGGAACGCAGTATACTAGTAGTATGACATACAATCGCCCAATTGGAACAACAATTTGGAATGAATTTTTACAAACTATTAGAGTTTACGATATAAACGATAAATTAATGTCTGAAGAAGAACACTTTTATAACGGAGCTACATATACACCTTTAAGGAAAGATGAATGGACATATAATTCGGACGGTAACAACGATACAATTTACTTTAGGACTTATGTTGATCCCGACTTTTTAAATTCCAGACGTATTGTTATTAGCTATAATCCTGATGACACAGAAAGCCAACGTAGAGAAGATAACTGGAACGTGATTAATATGGAATATGATTATTATGCGTTAACAAACTCAACTTATACAAATGGCTTACTTACAAAAATAGATGGATTTACTTATAATGGTATGAATTTAGAAGATAGTTATAGGGTTAACATAACTAACACAGTATTTGGTGCACCAGATGCAACTTTGACAGAAGAATATGATGGAGTCAATTGGGTAAATCTTGCTTTTGTAGATTATGAATATAATGGTGAGTTACCCGATTATACATTGCAACAAGACTGGGATACAAATTTAGAACCCGATAATTGGGTCAATGCATTCAAAGTAAATTTTGCTTATGATGAAAATGATGTAATTAATGAAGTTTTAGGCCAAGCTTGGGATAGAGATGTTGCTGGTGGCGGTGCTTTTCCTTTCTGGTATGATATTTACAAACTTGTGATCCACACTACAAACATATTAAATACATCCACACAAACAATTAAGACGGGAAAAGCCTATCCCAATCCTTTTAATAGTGAATTAACCGTTTCACTAAAATCGGCTCTTGAAGGTGAAGGTACTCTTCAAATGCTTGATATACATGGTAAGGAAATTTCAAACATAGAATTACGGCAAGGTGTAAAATCAATTCAAATAAATAATCCATATCTATCAAAAGGATTATATTTTATTCAAATAACAAGTGGCGAAGAAAGATCGGTCTTTAAGGTTATAAAACAATAGACATATACGGTTTTGAACATTTATTGTCAACAAAATTAAAGCTACTCGATTGATATTTAATGCATTAATTTGTATGTTTGCAATCATTCATTTGATGACACTTATTAAAAGTAAAATAGAAGAATAAAACAATAAGAAATTAAGATTAATAAGGTAACCAAATCGATGCCCTAAAATCTCAGTGAAGCGCCAAAGAAAAATTCTTTGGCGTTTTTCATTAAAACAGGCTAATGTATTTCCTTTATCAGAATTTCAGCTTCAAACAAATTGGCAAAATGCTTCAACAATTTTTCCTTGACTTCGGTTTCATCAACGCTTTCCACGCCAAGTTCGACGTTAAGGGAAGCCACTGCTTTTCCTCGTATTCCGCAAGGAATGATATTGTCAAAATATCCCAAATCGGTATTCACATTGAGTGCAAAACCATGCATGGTCACCCAACGGCTTGCCCGCACACCCATGGCACAAATTTTACGGGCAAAAGGAGTCCCTACATCCAACCAAACTCCAGTTTCACCAGGACTTCGTTCGGCTTTAAGACCATATTCATCAAGCGTTAGGATAATGACTTCTTCAAGGAATCGAAGGTATTTATGAATATCGGTAAAAAAATTATCGAGATCCAAAATGGGATATCCCACAATCTGTCCGGGGCCATGATAGGTAATGTCTCCACCCCTGTTTATTTTATAAAAAGTTGCTCCCTTTTGGGTGAGTTGTGCCTCATTTAAAAGCAAATTGGACATATCGCCACTTTTGCCCAATGTATATACATGAGGATGTTCGACAAATAAAAAGTAATTAGGCGTTTCAAGATTAGCGTTTTCCTTTCGATTTTTTATCTTGATATCAAGAATACTTTTGAATAAAGTCTCCTGATAATCCCAAGTTTCCCTGTAATCTTTATGGCCTAAATCCTGTACGTCAACATGTTTGTTCATAGCTGACAAAGATACAATAATTTAACGTGAATAATGGATAGGCAATTTGATACTGAAAACCCTCTTACCCTAACCCTAAAGGGCAAGGATTTTCTGGATCCTGGTTGTTTAACCAAGAATTTTTCCAACCTTTAGGGTTGGGGAACAGAAAAATTCAGGCATTTTGACTATCCATTATTCATGTTTGGTGACCGAAGACCGAAGACGAAGCATAATTTTAAATGTCAACCGCAGCGCCATTAAAAACTGCCACCTGATGACTGTATACCGCCAACTAATTCTTAGGATTGTTCAATATCACCAAGGCAGCGATGACTCCCGGGACCCAACCGCAAAGCCATAATAAAAAAACGATGAATATTGACCCACAGCCTTTATCGATGACGGCAAGTGGTGGACAAAATATAGAAAGCAAAACCCTCCAAAAACTCATGATGATTAATTTTTATTTCAATTGATGTAACAATTTGACGTCATTCGTTGCAAATTGTTACATATCAAATGACATTGGTATTTCTTTTTAAATTAATTTATAGTAGTTTCGTGTTATGAAGGTAAAATCAATTTTCCTCATTGCTTTGTTGGTTTCGCTTTCAGCCAAGGCCCAATATTCCTTTACTGGGCATGTTGATAGCGAACGCTGGCAAAATAATGTGTATTTATCCTTAATTGAGGACTATAGAAAGCTTTCGGGTGTATTTTCTGAGCAGATTATTTCCAAACACGAACTGGATAGTTTGGGGTATTTTCAATTTAGTGGCAATCAACTGGATGCAGAAAATAGAATTTACCGTATTCATGTTGATAATTGCGATGATACTGAACAAGCCCAAAATCACTTTGAAGGCCATTGCGATGACAGCAAGGAAGTCCTGTTCATAGCCAAAAATAGTGACACCATTGACTTTCCGTTCACGTTCGACAATCAAATGTTTTGTAGGGTTTTATCTAACAATGACAAAGCCAATGCCTTTATCAGAATTGATTCCATAAAGGAAGAGATGAAATACGCTTATGGAGAATTTAGAAGCGAAGCCAGTAGAAAACTCAACGATAAAAAATGGTTCAAAACCCTTCAGGATTTTGGAACAAGTCTGAACGAGCCCTTGGCTGAATTGTATATTTTTGCCTTTCTATCGGATAGAAGCAACAACTTTCACAACCATTATTTGGAAGATTTAAAAACCAATCCTTATTATGACAATTTGTTAAACCGATTGACAAGTGATTATCCAAATTCCCCTTACACCAAACAATATCAAAACGAAATTGTTTCCGATAAATATAGTATTCAAGATAACAAGCAAACTTCAAATCAATGGCTTATTTATGTCATAGCTATCATTTTAGGGTTTTCAATCTTGATAAATATTGTCCTCTTTTCAAAACTGTACAAGAAAAAAAAGCATCTCAAAACTGACATAAAATCATCGCTCACCAAACAAGAACAAAACATCCTTCATCTTTTATTGGAAGACAAGAGCAATAAAGACATAGCCGATACACTGTTTGTTAGCTTAAGCACGGTAAAAACCCATGTAAACAACGTTTACAGAAAGTTAAATGTTCAAACAAGAGACGAAGTTAAAAACTTGTTCAACAATTAGTTACAAAATTAATTCTTGGTACTAGTACTCAATTCAAACCACATTTTTTGTTTTTGAAACCTTTTTTTTATGATGTTTGTACCCTATTAATCTTAAAAACGCACATTATGAATTACGTATTGAACACTTTCAAGAACAAAACAAATGCTATTGCCTTATTAGTTATCATTTGCCTTTTTATTAGCAGTGCAATGTATGCACAGGATGCGAAAACAACCGAAAAGGTTATCAACTATGCAAAAACTGACATTCCAAATCCAAATGCGGGAGTTCTTTCTTTTGAAACCGAAGAAATCGATTATGGTACCATTCCACAAGATGCCGATGGGATGAAAATTTTCAAGTTTACCAATACCGGTACCAATCCTATTGTGATCACCCAAGTTAAAACTTCCTGTGGCTGCACAGTTCCCACATATTCAAAAGAACCTGTTTTAGCGGGGGCTACCGGTGAAATCCAAATTAAATATGCAACCAACAGAATAGGTAAATTTACCAAAACCATTACGGTGATTTCAAACGCTTCCGAGGCTAACAAGGTGATAAAAATTAAAGGCGAGGTCCTTAAACCTGAAGAGTAGTATAACCCGTTGTGCATTTTGAACAGATTTCCTCGATTTTTCCCCTCCCTAAAGGGTGAATCGAAGAAATCTTCATTCCATCCCTGCCTGCCGGCAGGCAGGCTTTAGGATTAGAGGCAAAGAATGAAGATTTAGATCCATGTTAATTTCAAAATTATCAAAATGCACAACGGGGTAGTATAATTAATAGCGACTTCAAGTCCCCAAAAATCAAACTGATAAGTTGTATGCTAATTTTTGTAAATTAATGTAATTTTGCATTTTATAAATAATTAGCATGCAGCTTTCAGAACAAGAATTAATCCGCAGGGAAAAATTACACAAATTACGCGAGTTGGGCATCAATCCTTACCCAGCCAATTTATATCCGGTAAACCATACCTCAAAACAAGTTAAGGAGACCTTTCAGGAAGGCAAGCACGTTAATGTTGCCGGTCGTTTAATGTCCATACGGGTTCAAGGAAAAGCCAGTTTTGCGCAATTGCAAGATTCCGAAGGAAAAATCCAAGTCTATTTTAACCGAGACGAAATTTGTCCAAGTGAAGACAAAACAATGTACAACGACGTCTTTAAAAAACTACTGGATATTGGAGATTTTATAGGTATAGAAGGCGAATTGTTTACGACCCAAGTTGGCGAAAAAACCATCAAAGTGAAGGATTTTACCCTATTGAGCAAGGCCCTGAAACCACTTCCACTTCCCAAAGAAAAAGACGGAATTGTTTACGATGCCTTTACGGATGCAGAACAGCGTTACAGACAGCGTTATGCCGATTTGGTGGTAAACCCCAAGGTAAAGGACGTTTTTGTAAAGCGCACCAAGTTGTTCAATGCCATGCGTTCGTTTTTTAATGAGGCGGGTTACTTTGAAGTGGAAACCCCGGTGTTGCAACCTATCCCAGGCGGTGCCGCTGCACGACCCTTTATTACCCATCACAATAGTTTGGACATTCCCCTTTACATGAGAATTGCCAACGAGCTCTATTTAAAACGTTTGATTGTAGGTGGGTTTGATGGGGTTTATGAATTTTCAAAAAACTTCCGTAACGAAGGTATGGACCGTACCCACAATCCGGAATTTACCGCTATGGAAATTTATGTGGCCTACAAAGATTACAACTGGATGATGGAATTTTGTGAGCGCCTACTGGAATATTGTGCCATAGAAGTAAACGGAACCACCAAAGCCACTTTTGGAGAACACCATATCGATTTTAAGGCATCCTACCCTCGTGTGACCATGACCGATGCCATAAAACAATTCACAGGTTTTGACATTACGGGAAAGACAGAGGATGAAATAAGAAAAGTAGCCCAAGATTTGGGAGTTACGGTTGACGATACCATGGGCAAGGGAAAACTGATTGATGCCATTTTTGGTGAAAAATGTGAGGATCATTATATACAGCCCACCTTTATTACCGATTACCCAAAAGAAATGAGCCCCTTGTGCAAAGAGCACCGCACCAATCCAGAGCTTACCGAACGTTTTGAGCTTATGGTGT
>DASWKU010000414.1:0-3132 GCA_036396455.1 Flavobacteriaceae bacterium | reverse complement strand
GGAATGGCGCAATGATTCACTCCAAGACCGAATTACACATAGTCTGGTAAAAGGGATTGACACCTTTATTATTGATGATGTTGAAGAAGCCAGACGCTCTGTTTCAAAACCCATTGAAGTGATTGAAGGTCACTTGATGATAGGGATGAACGTGGTTGGTGATTTATTTGGAAGCGGAAAAATGTTCTTGCCCCAAGTGGTAAAATCGGCCCGGGTCATGAAAAAGGCAGTGGCTTATTTACAGCCTTTTATTGAAGCGGAAAAAGATGGCAAACAAGAATTTTCAGGTAAAATCTTAATGGCAACAGTGAAAGGGGACGTACATGATATTGGAAAAAATATTGTGAGTGTGGTTTTGGGCTGCAACAATTATGAAATTGTCGATCTTGGTGTCATGGTTCCACCAGAAAAAATTATCGAAGCTGCAAAAAGAGAGAATGTTGACATTATTGGTTTAAGCGGATTGATTACACCTTCTTTGGACGAGATGGTTTACTTATCCAAAGAAATGGAAAAGCAAAAGTTTACCATTCCGCTTCTTATTGGTGGAGCGACGACATCCAGAGCGCATTCCGCGGTCAAGATCGCTCCAAATTATTCGCATGCCGTAGTACACGTCAATGATGCTTCACGTGCGGTAACCGTTGTTGGGAATCTGTTGCAAAAGGACAATAAAGTTTATAAAGACCAAATTCGGGAAGAATATGAGAAATTCCGTGAGCAGTTTTTAAACAGGGGCAAACAAAAGGATTACATCACCATTGAAGCCGCCCGTAAGAATAAGTTTAAAATCGATTGGAAGGCTTCGGAAATCATAAAACCAAACCAATTGGGAATTCAGATTATTGATGATTTTGATATTGGAAAGTTGGAAGGGTTTATTGATTGGAGTCCCTTTTTTAGAAGTTGGGATCTACACGGGAAGTATCCCGATATTTTGACTGATGAAGTTGTAGGATTGCAAGCCACAGAATTATTTGCTGATGCCAAAAATATGCTGAATCGTATTTTTGATGAAAAATTGTTGACCGCTAAAACTATTTTTGGGTTGTTCCCAGCGAATTCAGTCAATGATGATGATGTTGAAATTTATGATGAAAAGGGTGAAAAACTTCAAACATTCTTGACCCTTCGTCAACAATTGGAAAAACGTGAAGGTATTCCGAATATTGCCTTGGCAGATTTTGTAGCTCCCAAAGATTCAGGAATACGAGATTATATGGGTTGTTTTTGTGTCAGCACCGGATTTGGAGTTCAGGACTTGGCAAAACAATTTGAAGCCAATCACGATGATTATAATTCCATCATGATCAAAGCATTGGCCGACCGTTTGGCCGAAGCCTTTGCCGAATATTTGCATAAAGAAATCAGAACCAAATTTTGGGGTTATGCCAAGGATGAAAACCTTTCAAATGAAGAGTTGATAAAAGAGAGCTATAAAGGGATTCGTCCCGCGCCTGGTTACCCGGCTTGCCCTGACCATTTGGAAAAACGAACCATTTGGAAGCTTTTGAACGTTAAGGAAAATATTGGCGTAGAATTAACCGATAGTTTGGCCATGTGGCCTGCCGCCAGTGTGAGCGGCTATTATTTTGGAAATAAAGAAGCGAAATATTTTGGTCTTGGAAAAATAACCCAAGACCAATTAAAGGATTATGCAAAACGAAGAGGCATCTCCAATGAAGAAGCCGAAAAATGGTTGAATCCTAATTTAAGCCCATCCTAACCTTCCCAAAGGGAAGGAATATGTTGGGCAAAGGACAAATAAATATTAATTTTTAAAAAGAACCCACTAAATCCCCTCCTTCGGAGGGGTTTGGGGAGGCTTATGAAAGTAACAGAGCACATAAAAAAAGCAAAAGGAAAAACCTTGTTCACTTTTGAACTTATTCCACCAAAAAAAGGGAATAGCATTCAGGAATTGTACGATAACATCGATCCCTTGATGGAATTCAATCCTCCATTTATCGATGTCACAACCTCTAGGGAAGAGTACATTTATATCGAAAAAGGAGGCTTATTGGATAGAAAGATTACAAGGATGCGCCCAGGTACCGTTGGAATTTGTGCGGCAATAAAGCATAAATACAGTGTTGATACCGTTCCCCATGTGCTTTGTGGGGGTTTTACAAAAGAGGAGACCGAATATCTGTTGGTCGATTGTCATTATTTGGGCATTGATAACGTCATGGCATTGCGCGGTGATGCCATGAGCCACCAAAAATATTTTGAACCTACCAAAGGAGGGAATGAATTTGCCTCGGATTTGGTAAAACAAATTAAGGACTTAAACAAAGGCAAATATTTACATGAAGTCATAGAATCTAACAGTAAAGCTGATTTTTGTATCGGTGTCGCCGGTTACCCTGAAAAACACATTGAAGCACCTTCATTGGATTTTGATTTAAAAAAATTGAAACAAAAAGTGGATTTAGGTGCAGATTATATCGTAACCCAAATGTTTTTTGATAATAAAAAGTATTTCAAATTTGTGGAAGAAGCAAAAAAAATAGGCATCAATGTACCCATAATTCCTGGAATAAAACCCATTGCCGTAAAACGTCATCTACAGTTATTGCCTCAGGTCTTTAAAATAGATTTGCCTGAAGATTTAATATGGGAAGTAGAAAAATGCAAGGACAACAAAGAAGTTAGGCAACTTGGAGTGGAATGGTGCATTGAGCAATCCAAAGAATTATTAAAAGCAGGCGTTCCTGTACTTCATTACTACTCCATGGGAAAAAGTGACAATATAAAAGCTATTGCATCACAGGTATTTTAATTATTCTGTTATTTTTGCTTCATATTTAAAACTATGAGGCATTTTTTAACGTTTTGTTTTTGTTTAAGTTTTGCTGCAGTTTTTTCACAAGACAACAAAAACATATCCACTTTAGATGCCAATTTTTTTTATGGAAGCATTCTGGAGCACAATCCAGATATTTCCCATTTAATCACCCACCATCCTACAGGGTTCATCTTTGCATATAACAGAAAAACATTCGGGCTTAAAGCTTGGGAAAGTAGGTACAATTATCCCGATTGGGGATTTTCATTCGTGTACCAAGATATGAAAAACTACCATTTGGGTGAAAATTATAGTGCTTATGCCCATTTCAATTTTTATTTTTT
>DASWKU010000413.1:0-10920 GCA_036396455.1 Flavobacteriaceae bacterium | reverse complement strand
CTTAATGAACAATGGCACTGTTTCGATGCACATTCCAAATTGAGCAATGTTTCAAAAGAAGAATTGCTAAAGGATTTGAATGAAAATATCAAATCAACGCATCAATACATCATCAATTCAACTCATATCATTATTACATTGGGAACCGCTTGGGTGTATAGACATGTCGAAACTGACACGGTTGTAGCGAATTGCCATAAAGTGCCCCAAAGACAATTTGTTAAAGCGTTGCTTTCTGTAGATGATGTTTCTGAATCGCTTCAGGCCACGGTAAGTTTAATTAAAAGTGTCAATCCAAAGGTTGCCATCATTTTTACGGTGTCACCCGTTAGACATCTTAAAGATGGTTTTGTTGAAAACACACAAAGCAAAGCCCATTTAATAGCTGCTGTTCATGAGGTAATCGATCCAAGACATCAAATACATTACTTTCCATCTTATGAAATCATGATGGACGAACTTCGTGATTATCGTTTTTATGATTCAGATATGCTGCATCCCAATGCCATAGCGATTGATTATATTTGGGATAAATTTCAAAAGGTCTGGATTGCTGAAGAAGCTTCGAAAACCATGGATGATATTGATACGATACAAAAGGGCTTACTTCACAGGCCATTTAACAAAAGTTCTGAAGCATACCAACAATTTCTTCAAAATTTAGAATTTAAAAAGCAGGAAGTACAAATACAATTTCCGCAAATTGAGTTTTAATTTCTTAAATTTTAAAACAAGTTACTTTTTATCGTTTTTTAATGACCTCTTATAGAAAAAAAAAGCTAAAACTTTGATTATGTACTATATTCGTCATGCTATTAATCAATTTTTTAAAGCATTAATATAATATGGCAGTAAAAAGCAATTTATATTGATGCTTTTTTCTTTCTGGATATTTAAGATTACTTTACAACAACACTATCAGGGACCAAAAGTGTATAATCACCATGGTTTTTAATGACGTCTCTCACAATCGAAGACGAGATAAAAGACGTTCTTGCAGCGGTCAATAAAAAGACCGTTTCTATTTTGGAAAGTTTTCTGTTGGTATGGGCAATGGCTTTTTCGAATTCAAAATCGGCGGGATTGCGCAAGCCTCTAAGAATAAATTGGGCATTAATGGCTTTGCAAAAATCTATGGTCAATCCCTCGTAAGTGGTAACTTTTACTTTGGGCTCATCCTTAAAAGCTTCCACAATAAAACGCTGACGTTCTTCCAAGGTAAACATATATTTTTTTTCAGAATTGATGCCTATGGCAACCACAACTTCATCAAATAATTGCACACCACGCTTAATGATATCGTAATGCCCTAAAGTTATGGGGTCAAAAGATCCTGGAAAAAGTGCGCGTTTCATATTTATTTCCCGCGAAAGCGGGAATCTCATTTAATTTTAAACAAATCAAATATAACCAATAATTATTCATTCATCATTAATCATTTGCCAAGGCTTCCTCAATGGCGTTTTCAAACAATTCTCTTAAACTAATTCCGGCGGCAGCGGCTTGTTGTGGCAAAATGCTGGCTCTTGTAAAACCGGGGACCGTATTGACTTCCAAAAGGTGGGGTTCACCATCCTTAAAAATATACTCGCTACGGCTAAACCCTTTCATTTGCAACACTTCATACACTTGTTTGGCAACTTTGTTTACCTTTTTTTCCTGTTCTTTGCTCAAACGAGCAGGTGTAATTTCTTGGGATTCTCCCAAATATTTGGCCTTATAATCAAAAAAATCGTTGTTGCTTACTATTTCTGTAATAGGAAGAACCTTAACTTTTCCTTTATAGGTAATCACGCCTACTGAGACTTCGGTACCGTCCAAAAAAGATTCTATGATCACTTCGTCATCTTCCTTAAAAGCAACGTCCAAAGCTTCTTTTATCGCTTCTTTTTTGTAAACTTTGGTCACTCCAAAGCTACTGCCGGCCTTATTGGCTTTTACAAAACACGGCAGACCTACTTTGGCAACAATTTTATCCACATCAATCACATCGCCCTGGTTCACAAAATAGGAGGTAGCCGTTTTAATGCCATAAGGTTTTAACACACTCAAGCAATCCCGCTTGTTAAAGGTTAATGCCGCTTGGTACATGCTACAGCTGGTGTGTGGAATATTGAGTAACTCCAAATAGCCTTGCATAAAGCCGTCTTCTCCCGGAGTCCCATGAATGGCATTGAACACGCAGTCAAAAGTTATTTTTTTGCCATCAACCATAACTGAAAAATCATTTTTATCGACCGGAAATTCAGCATCCTTGGTGTCTACATAAACCCATTTATCCTTGAAAACATGAATACGGTAAGCTTTATATTTTTCTGGGTTTAAGGTTTCGAAAACGACCTGTCCACTTTGGAGGGAGATCTCATATTCACTGGAATAGCCCCCCATGATGATGGCAATTTTTTTCTTCATACCATTTCCTGTCTTTCGACTTCGCTCAAGATAGACTCCATCAGGAATCTCATTAATTAAACATTATTATAAACTAAAAACCAACAATAAAACGTATGTATTATTAGTTAAGCTAAAATACACATATAAAGCCAAAGAAAAAACGCTTGTGTTTTTATATCTTTGCCTAATTGAAAATTCTTTTGATGAGTCTACTTAAATTTCTTACCAGTAAAATTTTTTTGAAACAAATTGGATTAGCTGTGGTAGCTTTGATTGTATTATGTTTTTTATTGCTTCAATGGTTAAAAGTGGACACCAACCATGGCGAATTTATACAAGTTCCAGAGTTACAGGGAAAGACACTTAATGTGGCCGAAATAACACTTAAGGATAATAATTTACAATTGGAAATCCAGGATTCTGCTAACTACAATCCAAATTATCCCAAATATTCGGTCATTGAACAATATCCTTTGGCAGGTGCCCAAGTGAAAGAGGACCGAAAAATTTATGTGACCATAAATCCTTCCGGGTACAGAAAAGTGGCTTTGCCAAATATTGTGCGCCGAACCTTTCGTCAAGCTAAGCCAACCCTTGAGGCCTTGGGCTTTAAGGTGGGAAACATTTCTTATAAAAACGATATAGGAAAGGATGAAGTCTTGGAAATGTTATATGATGGTAGGGTCTTAAAAGTGGGGGATACCCTTCCACTAACTTCCAAAATCGACTTGGTTTTGGGCAACGGAAATAGAACTTCCAATTAATAATGAGTGAAGAAATCATCCCTATTGATGACCAAGATGATGAGCTCTACGAGCATTATGCTTTTGCAGTTGAAAAAGGCCAGCAACCGCTTCGCATAGACAAATACTTGATGAATTTTATTGAAAATGCAACACGCAATAAGATTCAGACTGCAGCAAAAAATGGGAGCATTTATGTTAATGATGTTCCCGTAAAGTCCAATTACAAGGTCAAACCCTACGACAAAATTAGGGTTATGTTTGAACACCCACCTTATGAATATTTACTCACGCCAGAGAACATTCCATTGGATATTGTGTACGAAGATGACCAACTCTTGGTCATCAACAAGCCTGCAGGTATGGTCGTTCATCCTGGACATGGCAATTATTCAGGGACATTGATCAATGCCCTGATTTATCATTTTGAAAACCTGCCTGACGGACAGGCAGGCCTGCCACTCAACTCCAGTAACCGTCCTGGATTGGTGCATCGCATTGACAAAGATACAACTGGACTTTTGGTTGTAGCCAAAACCGAGGACGCCATGGTCAATCTATCCAAACAGTTTTTTGACAAGACCAGTGAACGCGACTATGTGGCATTGGTTTGGGGAAATGTGGAGGCTGATGAAGGCACGGTGGAAGGCAACATTGGAAGGCACCCCAAAAACCGATTACAAAACACGGTTTATTTAGGTGATGATGCCGATAAAGGAAAACCAGCCATTACCCATTATAAGGTTTTGGAACGTTTGGGATATGTGACCCTGATTTCCTGTAAACTTGAAACGGGCAGAACACATCAAATACGTGTGCACATGAAGCATATTGGGCACACCCTTTTTAATGATGAACGCTATGGGGGCGAACGTATTTTAAAAGGGACCACATTTACCAAGTACAAACAGTTTGTGGAGAACTGTTTCAAAATTTTGCCTAGGCAGGCATTGCACGCCAAAACCTTGGGATTTAAACACCCCAAAACTGGACAGTTTTTGAGTTTTACTTCCGAAATACCCAAAGACATGCAGGACTGCATTGAAAAATGGCGGCAGTATTCCAAGCATCAGGATTTGTAGCCCATAGATTTCGGTTATCTGTGGATTAAGTAAAGCACTTATCTCTTTATGGAATAATCTTTAAACTCAATTATATTTGTAAAAAAGGAAAACGTTTTGAGGATTGACGAAATCACCTTATTTACCAATACTGTTCAAAACCAAAAACATTTTTATAACAACGTTTTGGGATTTGAGCTGGTAACTGATGCCATTGACAAAGTGTCAATTAAAGTTGGCAAAAGTGTACTAACGTTTGCATATAGCCAAGAATTTAAACCTTCCCATTTCGCCTTCAACATTCCATCCAATACAATAACCAGAGCCTGTAACTGGCTGGAGAATCGCGTGGAAATTTTAACCTATAACAACAAACCCATTGTAGATTTTAGTTCATGGAATGCCAAAGCCATCTACTTTTACGATGCCAATAAGAATATTGTGGAATTTATAGCTAGAAGAAATTTAAATATCAATAGTTCACATCCATTTTCTTCCACTGAAGTATTGTCAATAAGTGAAATTGGAATAGCAACAACAAACATTGAAAAGATGTATAATGTCATCAATAACATGAGTGGAATTCCAATATTTGATGGAGACTTTTCCAGTTTTTGTGCGGTAGGTAATGATGAGGGCCTGTTTATATTGATTAATAAAAATGAAAAAAAATGGTTCCCTACTAATGATGTCGCCTACACCTCTGATGTTATTGTAAAAGGTGACTATAACTTTGCTTTTAAAAATGGAAAAATAAAAGAATTGTCTTAATTTTATAAGCTATTGAGGCATTGAGTTTAACTTAAAAAGACTCCTGTTGGAGTCTATCTTGAGCGAAGTCGAAAGACAGGAAATATTATGAAATGGCCATGACCAAAATTTGGCTACGAACCGAAAATGATAATTGGGTATTCCACTTGCCTGTCGGCAGATAGGTATGACCTATAAAAAACAATAAATATTAACAGATGAAATTAGTTTTATCACCAGCAAAATCTCTGGACTATACCAGTAAAGTTCCAACTTCAACAAGCACAGAAGCCTGTTTTTTGAAGGAGTCCGAACGCCTCAATAAATTGCTGAAAAAGAAATCGGCGCGAAGCCTGTCGAAATTGATGGACATTTCTGCTGATTTGGGACAGCTCAACTACGAGCGCAACCAAGAATGGAGTTTGCCCTTTACAAAAGACAATGCACGACAAGCCATTTATGCCTTTAGTGGTGATGTGTATAGAGGTCTGGATGCTTATTCCATTCCAACGAACAAAATAAATACATTGCAAAACACGGTGAGAATCATATCTGGTTTGTATGGCCTGTTAAGACCTTTGGATTTGGTGCAGCCCTACCGTTTGGAAATGGGCACTAAATTTCCTGTGGGCAAAAACAAGAATCTTTATGAATTCTGGAAGAAACAAATCACACAAACCTTAAACAGCGAATTGGAAGAAGGTGAACTATTTTTAAACCTTGCCAGTGCCGAATACTTCAAGGCCATAGATACCAAAGCTTTAAAAGTTCCAACGATCACGGCAACCTTTAAGGATTTTAAAAACGGTGAATATAAAAGCATTATGACGTTTGCCAAATTGGCAAGAGGCTATATGACACGTTACATTATAGACACCAATGCCAAAACCTTGGACGATTTAAAAGGCTTTAATTACCAAGGTTATGGTTTTAGTGAAGCGATGTCCAATGCAACCGAATTGGTGTTTATTCGATAATAGGCTACTTTATTTTTTTGCTTTTGTAACAGTTTTGGATACCGCTTTAGGTTTTTTATCAGTGCTAACTTTTTCTAATATCGCTGGACTTTTTTTTGTTTTTGGGCGTCGTACACCATAACTACGGTTGGATATTTTTCCGCGTCTCGTTTTTTTATCTCCTTTTCCCATGGTTTTATGTATTTTTAATATTTCTCAAATTACAAAAAATCAAAGCTAAAATCAAATAATGTTTGTCCATAAACATCCCTATCCGCCATTTATTCAAAACAATACCACAAAGCTCATCGTTGGAACGTTGCCACCACCACGCTTTTCAACCGGGGAATTGCTGGAAAAGGATGTCGATTTTTGCTACGGAAGTTACTATAATTCACTATGGCTGTACATTGATAAAATCCACAATCTAGGACTGCGATATGACAATTCCATGGAAGCCGTTGAAGAACGCAAACAATTTTTAATAAAACATAAGATTGGCGTTTGTGATATCGTTGAAAGCGCAGTACGGGAAAGGATGGATGCTTCCGATTTGGGAATGACCAACATTACATTACGGAATGTCATTGGTTATTTAAAACAGTACCCAAACATTGATACGCTTTTGTTTACCGGTGGCAACAGTAAAAATGGACCGGAATACTTTTTTAGGCAACATATAAAGGATTACGACATAACATTAAAAGTGGTGTCAACTGAAGTGCCACGAATCCACGAATTTATACTTTGTCATTCAGAAAGTAGTGAAGAATCTCAACAGCGAACCATCAAAACAGTGTCCCTAACCTCTGCATCAGGTTCGGCAAACAGGGCCATTGGCAGTATGCCCTTATACCAACAGCTTAAAAATAAAAATCCAAAATTTACCACCTTTGATTTTAGGGTGATGCAGTATCGGGCGTTTTTTTAACTCTGTTCTCTGTTATACATAAGTTGCGGGCAAACAAACACAAAATTGTCCCTTGGAATTTGCCGCTTTAAAGACACACAAACTTTGCGGCTTGGCGAATTGAATCTACCTTGCCCGTCCCTGCCCGACGTCGTCATTAGGTGGGTGGTAGGGTAGGTTAGCTACATCAGTTGTTGTACCACGTACTTTTTATTCGAAGTTCTCAATAAAATCGGCAAATGGTTTAATTTTTGTGTTCTCAATTTTTTCCAAAGCCAATAAATCTTTATCTCCAGTAATGAGATAGTTGGCTTTTGAGTCAATAGATAAGTTGAGTAAAAAGTTGTCTTTTTCATCTCGGCAAATTTGAATATCCGATTTCACTTTTATCAATTCTCCAAACTGGTCAAAATATTCGAGAATTTTCTCTATATCTTTTTTAGAGAAGTATTTTTTGAATTTAGGTCGGCTTACTACATCAATAAATTCTTCGATTAGTTCGTCGGAAAAAATTAGCGTTATCTTCTTATTTTCAATCAGCTCATCTAGTTGACTGAATTTTTTCGTAATCAAAAAGCTAATCCAAAGATTGGTGTCCAGGATTATCTTCTTATTTTCCATATCTTGACTTTCTTACTTCCTCAACCTCTTTTGTTATTTCGCCAAGTGAAATCTCATCTTTTGATTTTGTCCTCAATTTTTTTAGAAGCGCAGAGAAATCAGATTTCTTTTTCTCTTTATTGATTTTGATTAAGTTCAAGTCGGCCAAATCCTTTAAAAGGTTTTTGGCTTTTGGGTTTAGTATGTCAATTCTAATAGTTTCCATTCTCTCGATTTTTCTATAAATCTATGAAATTATTTTCAATTCGAAAGGATTTTGTCAGTATGTGGAACAACGTTTTTGTATAAGAATAGCGCAATTCTGTGTGCGAGCCCCGAAGCTTCGGGGTTTCAAAATAAAAGCGAAAGATTCCGTCAAATCAAACCGCTCCATCAAAACCATCTCCCTAACCTCTGCATCAGGTTCGGCAAACAGGGCCATTGGGAGTATGCCTTTATACCAACAATTAAAAAATAAAAATCCTGATTTTACTCCTTTTGATTTTAGGGTGATTCAGTATAGAGAGTATTTTTGAGGGGTTTGTTTGACCTGTTTGGCCCGATGATTTTGGCGTGGATAAATCAGGCTAATTTAATGTTTTGTTTTTCTTTCTTGCAGTATCCCCAACGTGTTTGCAATGTTACGAGTTGTAGCACGTTGATTATTTTTCAGTCAATCAACCCAATAAAATATCAGCTGGTATTTTTAATCCTTTGTAAAGTGATTTTATCATTCCCAAAGTCAGGCTTCTCTTTCTGTTAAGAATCTCACTTACTCGACTTTGACTGCCGAGATATTTTACCAAATCAGCATTAGTCATTTCCATTTGCTCCATGCGAAATTTAATGGCATCAATAGGGTCTGGTGGTGCTATGGGGTAATGTTTCATCTCGTATGATTCAACTAAGGTTACCAATAAATCCAATTCATCACCTTCGGGTGTATCTTTTTTTGCTCCCCACAATTCCTCAATCCTACTCATGGCAGTATTATAATCTTGCTCAGTTTTAATTGGTCGTATATCCATAATCATATCGTTTTAGCATCAATTTTGTCATACTGTTTATGAGTTCCGACAAACCTTATGAAAATCGCTTGAAATTCATAATCAATCGCAACTACCAATCTGTAATCATTGCCTTTAATATTGAAAACCACTCTTCCGTCCCCGACAATGCTTGCGCTTTTATATTGCTTTTTCAGCTCATTTGAATTTTTCCATTCGGCGGTTTTAGCATCGTGATACCAAGCTCTCAATGAGACTTCGGAATCAGAATATTCTGGTTGCTCAAAAAACTCTCTTAGAGTTCTAAATGCAATAATTCTCATGCCGTAAAGGTACAAAAAACACTCAAGATTTCCCAATTTGGGATATTTATATCTATCGAGTAGTTATGTTGTTCTGTGTCAATGGGCTACAACACGTTATACCCAACAAATATAGGTTTTTATCGATTTAAAATTTGGGATAATAGAACATTTGAGTGGGTTTTACTAGTTTTAATATATGTTTATATGGGACCAAAAAGGGAAAAAAGGTTTGAACAAATCAAATCTCTTTTATAAAAATGCATTGGAAAGAATAAATTAAGCCTACATTGTAGCTTAATGGGAAAATGATTCTAAATTAAATTTCTATTTTTTTTGAACTTTTTTTAAAGAAAAAGAGCAGAGGCTCTTTAGGGAATCTGTGCTCTGCTCTTCATTCTCAACTAACCAATAAATTACTAATAGTATCTTATGTTCTCTCTTTGAATGGTCTCTTTTATGATACCTTGGTCTCTTTTTTCTTCTTCCTTATATAGACCATTTTTCTTTTGACTTTTGGTTTTTGAGGCTATAACCATATTAGCTTTATCATCTTTCTCTTTTTGTTCAGGAATTATCGTTAAAGATGTTACTTTTTGGTTATCTCTTTCGTTTGTGCGGTCACTAACTTTTGCGTTTTGATCAGATTTGCTCATTTTGTTTGATAATTAAAAGTTAAAACGTTTGGCATACCATCGCCTTTATTTTTACATAAGAGATGATTTGTTACCATATAAAGGTGCAATAATCGTTACAAATTTTGTTACACCTCTTTATAAATAAATTGCAAAAATCACTGACTTTAAAGGTTTCGATCACGTTTAGTTTAACTTTATCCCTTTATAGATAACTGCATTACATGATGCAGCCTTTAAATAGGAAGAAAAAAATTATTGCCAATGCAGTTATACAGATTAAAGTTTGACCAATGTAAAATTGAAGATGGGACCGAGTTAGTCCTTTATCAATATTTCAATGTTATGAAATCGACATGATGGATTAATAAAATATTGAATATTGTATTTTTAACCTAGGACTATGGCGAAGGCTTTACACAGGAGACTTTGTTGCCCAACGTTTTTCTTTAAGTTTCAAGACCTTCTAAAACAGCGTTTCTTTTTTATTGGCTTTATATTCTTTTTGGTCATTTAAAATTAGTGCCATCAAACCAGCTTTAATACGGTAAAAAAAATCCAATTGAATTTAATTGCTTATCTTTAAGGAAGTTATAAATGCATTTTTAAACTCATAATAAAATTTGAAACTATATATTAAATACATGGTAAGTTTAAGATGTAAGCTTGTGGTAAAAGATGAGTTGGAAAAACTTGGATTGCATTATACAAGTATTGAACTTGGTACAATTGAAATAAAAGAGAACATCACCAATAGACAAAAACAAAAACTGAAATTAAATTTAGCGGCTTTTGGTTTGGAGTTAATGGATGATAAAAAAAAGATTCTTATCGACAAGATAAAAAATATCATTATAGAAATGGTACATTATTCTGAGGAAGTTCCAAAAGTTAATTATTCTGTTTATATTAGTGAAAAACTTGGTTATGATTATACCTATTTGTCAAATCTATTTTCAGAAGTAAAAGGGGTAACCATACAGCATTTTATCATTAACCATAAAATAGAAAAAGCCAAAGAACTCATACTTTATGATGAGTTAAATCTCACCGAAATATCTTATAGATTGCATTATAGTAGTGTAGCCCATTTATCAAACCAATTTAAAAAAGTGACGGGACATTCTCCATCATATTTCAAAAAATTAGGAAAAAAAAGAAAGAGTAACCTGGAAAATCTGTAAACGGCAAAAAAACGGTTTTATTTAAAGGATAAGAAACCAAGTTTGATAAAAAACCAATGAGGTGATAGGCATTTTAAAAATCAATCAATAAGCTTGTTGTTTAATCTAAATAATTCCCCGATGTCCCGATAGCTGCTATCGGGACTGCCTCGGGTGTAGCGTCTTGATAATCTGGTTGTGCAAAGAACCAAGAGACAAGAACCAAGAGCTCTAGTTTCTTGTCCCGATGCTTCGGGACTTGTAGCGTAGCGGTCTTGATTCTGATACCTCGTACGCTCTGCGTCGAGGTAGTTCATTACAACCATAATTGATTAAACACAAACTGAATTAAAATCTAGGATTTATGTAAACATACCAAAGAATTGTATAAGTTAATTT
>DASWKU010000412.1:0-7828 GCA_036396455.1 Flavobacteriaceae bacterium | reverse complement strand
AATGTACACGCCAATATTAAGCCTGGAAACATCCATCATTTTGCCGGAAAGTGAAGTGGCATATACTTTTTTGCCCAAGACATCAAAAATTTCAACGTGTTTTGATAGGTTTTTTTTAGAGGAAATATAAATTTTACCATTACTGACAGGATTAGGATAAATCGTTAACCCTTCAATGGTTCCGTACATTGTGATTTTGGCCTGTGCGGTTTGGGAATAGCTTAAAGGTATCGCCAAAAAACAGACGAAAATAACAATAATTTGAAGGTAATGTTTTGCCATCATAAAAACTTTGAATAAAGTTAAAACATAATCTCAAAAGTTGTACCAAAAGAAATGTTAAACCTAAATAATGCAGAGATGTTGTTGCGTTTATGTAAGCATAAGGTTATGATAATGTTATTTAATTTAGTGGTGGTATAATTTTTTGTTATTAATAGTATCTTTACAGTGGATTTTTTCAATTATAAACCATGAAATGCCATATACAGATTCACAATGCACGCATTATGATTGGTAGGGCATTCCTCCCGACAGCTATCGGGATGACCGTTGAAAAACAATTATTTTTTTACAGATGAAAAAAAGAGAAATCAAAATTCTTCTGGTCGATGATGAACTGGACATTTTGGAAATTGTAGGGTATAATTTATCATCGGAAGGGTATCAAGTCATCACTGCCGAAAATGGGATTGAAGCCGTTAAGAAAGCCAAAAAGGAAAAACCGCATCTCATCATTTTGGATGTGATGATGCCCGAAATGGATGGCATTGAAGCCTGCGAACAGATCAGGAAAAATCCAGATTTGAGCAATACCATCATTACGTTTTTAACCGCTAGGGGCGAAGACTATTCCCAAGTGGCAGGTTTTGATGCGGGTGCCGATGATTATATTACAAAACCCATCAAACCAAAAGTATTGATAAGTAAGGTGAATGCGCTTTTAAGACGGTTGAAAGAAGAAGAACCTTCAGAAAGTGTGCTTAAAATAGGCGGGTTGGTCATTAATAGGGAAGAATACAAAATAATGCTCAAGGGCGAAGAGATCATTTTACCTAGGAAAGAATTTGAATTGTTATCTTTGTTGGCAACAAAGCCCGGTAAAGTATTTAAACGCGAAGAAATTTTGGATAAGGTCTGGGGCAATGAGGTCATTGTAGGCGGTAGGACCATCGATGTGCACATTAGAAAGCTTCGTGAAAAAATTGGAGATAAAAGTTTTAAAACTATTAAGGGCGTTGGGTACAAGTTTGTAGACTAATGCAAAAACAATTAAAGAAATCTTACAAGTTTGCGATTAAAACCTCGCTTTACATCACTCTTTTTTTAACGCTCTTAACGAGTGTTTTTTTATATTTTTTAGAAGTTTTCAATGTCATTGCAGTTGTACTATTTGTAATGGTATGCTATATCTTTTCGTTTTTCACAATACAGTACAGAGTGGAGCGGTTCATTTATAGACGGGTCAAAAAAATATATGATGACCTCACACTTTTGGAATCCACATCACTTCGCAAGCAGCCCATAACCACCGATATGGCAACGCTTACCCAAGAAATCGACAAGTATGCAAGGGACAAAAAGCTTGAAATAGAAACCTTAAAGGTCAGGGAAGAATATCGTAAAGAGTTTTTGGGAAATGTTTCGCATGAACTTAAAACACCCTTGTTTACGGTTCAGGGCTATCTGTTGACCTTGCTTGAAGGCGGAGCCATGGAAGATGAAAAGCTTAGGGAAAAGTATCTTCATAGAGCAAGCAAAGGTGTTGAGCGCCTTATTTACATTGTGAAGGATTTGGACATGATCACCAAATTGGAAGTTGGGGACTTAAGTTTAAATATTGAGACCTTCGATATTGTTGAATTGGTTGAAAATGTTTTTGACTTATTGGAAATGAAAGCGGCCAAAAAGAAAATCACATTGATGTTCGACATAGATTACAACGAACCCATTTTGGTCAATGCCGATAAAGAGCGCATACAGCAGGTGCTGACCAATTTAGTGGTGAATTCCATAAAATACGGAAGAACAAAAGGCACTACCGAAGTCAGTATCGAAAATCTCATTAAAAATAAAGTCATTGTGAGGATAACCGACAACGGGGAAGGCATTACAAAAGCCAATTTGCCACGGCTTTTTGAACGTTTTTTTAGAGTCGATAAAAGTGGTTCGCGCAAAGAAGGTGGTTCCGGATTGGGGCTTTCCATTGTGAAGCATATCATTGAAGCCCATGATGAAAAAATTTATATTGAAAGTGAATTGGGCGTGGGCAGCGAATTTTCCTTTACTTTAGAAAAGGCCAAATAATGTTTTAAAATTCACCTCCTGATCAAAAGCATTTAAGCCTGTGTACTGTTCGATATTATTGAGGCTTTCTAGAGTAAAATTATCTTGATGACAGCTTGGTACAATGCCCTGTTCCGTTAATCGCTTTGCCAAATACTCTTGTTCAAACTGGCCAGGTGTTGGAATAAAAAAAGCTTTCTTGTTAAGTTTCGCCAAATCCATGATGGTTGTATATCCTGAGCGGGAAACAATGAGTTTACTTTCATTTAAGGCTTTTTCCAACAGTTCAGAGGTCATAAAATTATAAATGGCCATCCCATCCTTTTCAGTTCTTATTTGTTCATCCTCAACCGTTCCTTTCACAAAAAGGACAGTGCCACGACAACCTTCAAACTCCTTTAACAATTTAAATTCCAACATGGAGCGTTGAGGTTCGGGACCCGATAGCAGGACTATGACGTCGTACTTGATTTTGACATCCATTTTATTGAATCTGCTTAACGGGCCTATATATTTTGTCGGAATTTCATGAATCTCAATATGGCCCAACGTTCCACTTAAATTGGGTTCACCTGGAAGGTCTGGCACCCAACATTCGTCAAAACGTTTTATAATCTTTTGATGCAATTTTGTGCTCAACCAAGTGGTGTTGCCACTTAGTACCTGTAATTGATGTGTTATAAAAACGGAGGGAACTTTTTTACTGTAAATTCCCAATCGATTATCTGAAATGACACCATCGATGCGATACGTTTCAATAATGGATTTTAATGCTTTTTTTTCAGACTTAATGGCTTTGAGCATTTTGGGAGAGCCTTTAAGCAAGTTCAATTTAAAAAATTTGCCTTTTTTTGGGTATGTAATATTATAGGACGGAAGCTCGATGGCTTCCAAATTGGGGAATTCCTTTTTTAAAAGCGACAGTGCCACACCGTCACTGGCAATCAACGGTTCAAAACCCTGTTCAATCAAGGCCTTAATGATTGGAATGCTTCTGGTAGCATGGCCCAATCCCCAATTTAAGGGCGCAACTAAAATTCGCTTTTTCGATATCATAAAAAATCAAAGTTAAGCATATAACAGCTCTTATATATTTCCTTAATTTTACCCAATCATTAAATTATTATAGTGGGAAGTAAAAATAAATTAAAACGCTTTAAAGAAAACGAAACCTTTAAAAATGTTTTTCAACCAAAGCGCGATGAATTGATCAATGGAGCATTTCCTTTAAAAGGGTTTTGGAATAAGACTTTTTTTAAGAATGACCATCCCTTGGTGTTGGAGCTGGGTTGTGGAAAGGGCGAGTATAGCATTGGTTTGGCAAAAAAATATCCGGACAAAAATTTTATTGGTATTGATATTAAAGGCGCACGTTTTTGGAGAGGTGCAAAAACAGCCGTGAAAGAAAACATTGCCAATGTTGCATTTTTACGCATTCAAATTGAATTGATTGCCTACGCATTTGCTGAAAGCGAAGTGGATGAAATCTGGATTACGTTTCCAGACCCACAAATAAAATACAAGCGCACAAAACACAGAATGACCAACAGCGACTTTCTGGAACGATATAAAAAAATATTAAAACCGGAGGGTGTTGTAAACTTAAAGACCGATAGCGAGTTTCTGCATGGTTACACGCTTGGCCTATTGCACGGTGCTGGACATGAGGTGCTGTATGCCAATCACGATGTTTACAAGAATGAGGGTAGCCCAGAAGAAGTTATGGGTATCCAAACGTTTTACGAAAGCCAATATCTGGAACAAAACAAACCAATTACGTATATTAGGTTTAAAATTAGATAAGGTTGAATATTACTATTGTATTTTTTTTAGGGTTGATTTTTGCGCTTGTAGGCGTAATTCCTCCAGGGTTGTTGAATATGACCGCTGCAAAAATCGGCCTTAAAGAAGGTTATAACAGAGGCATTATGTTTTCTGTAGGGGTATGTGTCATTGTGATATTCCAAACCTATATAGCTGCCATTTTTGCACGCTATATCAGTAATCATCAAGATGTGGTCGATATTTTACAGCGGGTTGCCTTTGTAGTTTTTGTGTTGATTACCGTGTATTATTTGGTAATCGCCAAAAAGCAACCTAAACCCAAGGTTGAAACCAATAATAAAAGTAAACAAAGTCGTTTTTTTCAGGGGATGTTTCTTTCAGGAATAAATATGCTTCCAATTCCATATCATGCTTATATGACAACCACTTTGGCATCGATTGGTTGGTTAAGTTTTGAAAACACAATAATTATAAGCTATGTCGCAGGTGCTGCAATGGGCACCTTTGTGATGCTATATGTTTATATTTTCTTTTTTGAAAAGATAAAAGACAAAAATTTTACTTCCCAAAAAAACATGAATTACAGTATAGGTGCCATTACAGGCGTTATTGCCTTGATCACCTTAATCAATATTTTAAAGGAACTATAATGCAACTGGAGACGCTCAACTTTTTTGATAAGGTTTACGAAATAGCAAAACAGATTCCCTATGGTAGGGTAACCAGTTATGGTGCCATTGCCAAATATTTGGGTGCTGCAAGGAGTGCAAGAATGGTGGGCTACGCCATGAATGGCTGTAAAGGCAAGGATATCCCTGCGCATAGAGTGGTCAATAGAAAGGGATTGCTTACGGGCAAGCACCATTTTGACGGCACCAATCTTATGCAACAATTATTGGAAAGTGAAGGCATAAAAGTAATTGACAATCAAATCCAAAATTTCAATAAGGTGTTTTGGGAACCTTCAAAGGAGTTATAATATGTCATTCTGCCCCTATTACTCGGGGTCAGAATCCAAGCACATATTTCCTAATTTTTCAATAATTTACAAATAATTACAAATATTTTTTCAATAAAAAAATTGTATTCTTTAATAAATCATTTCAATCAAATAGCTTCAAATTCCAAACATTTCGCTGTATATTTGTAGTTTAGAATTAATCTTGATAAAATAGGTTCCTGTTTTCCCGCCAATTGGCAGGCAATCGCAGGCAAAAAATTATGAAAATTAATAAGCAAGACATATTAAAGGCACTTGAAACCATTTCGGCCCCAGGAGAAGGACAAAATATGGTGGAGAGTAAAGCCGTGACCAATGTCATCACTTTTGGCGATGAGGTCATTGTTGATATTACGATTAAAAATCCTAGCCTTCAGGCAAAAAAGAAAACTGAAGTTGAAATCATGAAGACCATTCATGATTTGGTTTATGAAAAAGCTAAAATCACAGTCAATGTAAAAGTTAATGCACCGGCAAAACCAGTTACAAATGTCATCAAAGGAAAACCAATTGAAGGCATTCAAAACATTATTGCAGTGGCTTCTGGTAAGGGTGGTGTCGGAAAATCAACCATTACGGCAAATTTGGCTGTGTCCTTGTCTAAAATGGGATTTAAGGTCGGAATTTTGGATGCCGATATTTACGGTCCATCCATTCCCATTATGTTTGATGTTGAACATGAAAGGCCTTTGGCAGTAAATGCAGAAGGGATATCTAAAATGAAACCCATTGAAAATTATGGGATAAAAATATTGTCCATTGGATTTTTTACGCAACCTAACCAAGCTGTTGTTTGGCGTGGACCAATGGCTTCAAAGGCACTAAATCAAATGATTTTTGATGCCCACTGGGGAGCATTGGATTTTATGTTGATTGATTTGCCACCGGGAACGGGAGATATTCATTTGAGTATTATGCAATCGGTACCTATTACGGGAGCTGTTGTGGTGAGCACCCCACAAAATGTTGCCTTGGCCGATGCCAAAAAAGGAGTTGCCATGTTCCAACAGGAAAGCATTAATGTACCTGTACTGGGAATCGTTGAAAACATGGCATACTTTACTCCAGAAGAGTTGCCAAACAATAAATATTACATTTTTGGTAAACATGGTGCAAAACATTTGGCGGAAGATTTGAACGTTCCATTTTTAGGTGAAATCCCGCTAGTGCAAAGTACAAGGGAAGCAGGTGATGTTGGTCGTCCCGTGGCTTTACAGACTGCTACTCCGTTAGAAAAGGCATTTGAAAAATTGACCCAAAATGTGGTACAGGAACTGGTAAAGCGCAATGAAGATTTACCTCCGACCGAAGCAATTAAAATTACAACCATGGCTGGATGTGCAGCCGTTAAGAAATAACGAATGACCTCAGAAGAAATTAGATTGAATGTTGAAAAGGCATTAGATGAGATTCGCCCTTATTTACAAACTGATGGAGGCAATATTTCATTGCTGTCCATTGAAGATGATAAGTTGGTAAGGGTAAAATTGGAAGGCGCATGTGTAGGTTGCAGTGTCAACCAAATGACACTTAAATTGGGGGTTGAAATGACCATAAAAAAATATGCGCCCCAAATTGAACAGGTGATAGATATTGGTAAGGTAGGCAGTTAAAAACCTTATTGGTTCTAACAAGTTATAATTTTTTCTTTTCTTAAAAAAGTGTCCAAACTGTCTGCAATGTCAAAACAGTTGCTAACTTTTGAGACTTCATTGCAATATCTTGTATCGGTATCATAGATTTTACATTGAAAATCGGATAGGTCAACATTCTCAAATTTTTTATTTATGAGTTTACATTGTTGATATAGACTTTCAATGGTATTGTACTCACTGGCATCTACACCTTCTTTATATAAATAGCCTCTTAAATAATTTTCTATCGCAAATTGCGAATTTTTACAGACTAAATAGGATACTACATCTTCTTTAGGACGGAATAGCTCTTCATTGGCTTCATTTAACTTTTCAGCAGCCACCTTGAATAATTTACTTGCCTTTTTTTTCATGGTTAATAATTTTAAAATTATGATATAATTTATTGAGTTATATATGTTAAGTGCTTCACCTTAAGTTCTACATGCTTTGAACTAAAGATGAAGCACATTTTTAGTTTTACATATTTCTATAGAGTTCAAGACGTTCCCATTTGGTATTGACTTCGCTTTGAGCTTGTTCCAATAATTTCTCACCTAATTCTTTATTGTCCTTAACGACTCTTGAAAAACGTGTTTCATTATACATAAATTCTTTAAGGGGAAGTACGGGCGCTTTAGAGTCTAATTTAAATTTACTTCCTTTAGGTTTTGAAGGGTCATATCTAAAGAGCGGCCAGTAACCACTTTCAACAGCCCGTTCTTGTTGCAAAGCACCATCTTTTAAATCATAACCGTGTTCTCCACAATGAGAATATGCAATGATGATGGAAGGCCCAGGATAAGCGGCCGCTTCTTCAATGGCTCTTAATGTTTGTAAATCTTTGGCACCAATGGCAACTTGGGCCACATAGACATTTTCATAAGAAATAGCCTGAAGCGCCAAGCTTTTTTTATTGGTCCGTTTACCGGAAACCGAGAATTTGGCACTTGCCCCTAATGGTGTAGCTTTAGAAGTTTGCCCTCCAGTGTTGGAATAGACTTCGGTATCCAATACCATAATATTGATATCCTCGCCCGATGCCAATACGTGGTCCAAACCTCCATATCCAATATCATAGGCCCAACCATCTCCTCCTAAAACCCAAACTGCTTTTTTGCGA